>JAJFTK010000141.1 GCA_021372945.1 Planctomycetaceae bacterium
CAATCGAAAAATAGGTATGGTCATCAACCGATCCTGCGGATGCAAGAACCTGCGTTACCTCTTTCTAAACCTCAGACAGTTGGCAAAAAAACCGATTCCATTATGATCCCGTATCATCAAAATCCGCGGAGAACCATAAAATTCAGGTTTGAGACTTGTTAGTTTAGAGCGTTAGCCATATAATTCACGCGTATTTTAAGGAAGAAATATGTCCAAAATTACACCTCTTGTTTTGCTGATGATGGTATGTCTATCAGGCTGCCGTCAAGCGCAGCCCATCGATTCCTCCGTGCCGCTGTGTTTCGACTCGAACGCTGAACAGGTGACGGAGGCGGCCCGGACTGTTCTTAGAAAAATGGATTTCAGCCTGGAAAAGGATGATCCGCAGGCGGGCTATCTGCGAACGCGTCCGCTGACCGCGGCTCAATTCTTCGAGTTCTGGCGGCAGGATAACGTGGACGCAGCGACGACCGCCAAAGCCAGCATGCAGAGTCTCAGGCGCGTTGTCGAGGTGCGGCTGGAACCGGCGACTGATCACGTTTGCGTCCGATGCAGCGTCCAGGTGCAAAAATTATCGCTGCCGGAACGGCCCGTCGAAGGCGTCCAGAATCTTGCCTCCGCTTTTACGCGAAGCCAGCCGGGATTTCAGACCATGGACATTGACAAGCGTCAGCTCGAAAAAATGGAATGGCTGGATGCGGGCCGGGACCTGGCTCTTGAACAGAGAATACTGCAGAAGCTGCAGCACGCACTTGAATAAGGGTATCGAATTATGAGGGTATTGGTATGCGGAGGCGCCGGCTATATTGGCAGCAACATGACGGCGCTGCTTGCCCGTGAGGGGTACGAGCCGGTCGTTTTGGACAACCTGATCAGGGGGCATCGCAAGGCGGTGGTCGGCAATGTGCAATTCGTGCTGGGGGATTTTGGCGATCTGCACTTTACGTTGGAGACGCTTCGAAAATACCGGATCGAGGCGGTGATGCACTTTGCGGCGTTCATTGAAGTGGGCGAATCGGTGCAGAGTCCGCTGAGGTATTATGAGAATAATGTCAGCCGCACGCGGACGCTTTTGGAGGCGATGGAAAAAGCGGGCGTGGAGAAATTCGTATTCAGCAGCACGGCGGCGGTTTATGGCATGCCGCAGCAGATCCCGATCACGGAAGAAACGCCCAAGTGCCCGATCAATCCGTATGGCCAGACCAAATGGGCGGTGGAGCGGATGTGCCATTTCCAGAGCCAGACGGGCCGGTTGAGGTATGCGGCCCTGCGCTATTTTAACGCGTGCGGCGCCGGGTTTGGCGGCAGCATCGGCGAGGACCATCGACCCGAGTCGCACCTGATCCCGCTGATCATCCAGGCGGCGATGGGCAAGCGCGAACACATCAAGATCTATGGAACGGACTATCCGACGCCGGATGGCTCCTGTATTCGCGATTATATTCATATCGAGGATCTGTGCCGGGCGCATCTGTTGGCCCTGAAACGCCTGGGCAGCGAGCCGGAACTGGTCTATAATTTGGGCAACGGCAAAGGGTACTCGGTGCGCGATGTGATCGAAACGGTCAAGCGGGTCTCAAATCGCGATTTTAAAGTAGTCGAGGCCGAACGGCGGCCGGGCGATCCGCCCGTATTGACAGCCGATGCCTCCAGGGCCGCCTCGGAACTGGGCTGGAGGCCGCTTGTCGGAAAGCTCGAGACAATCGTCGAGAGCGCGTGGAAATTTCATACCGAAAATCCCAACGGATACGAGGACTGAAACTATGGAACTGTTTATCGGATTTGATATCGGCGGCACGAACCTGAAACTGGGGCTTTTTGATGAAAAGCTCAAGCTGTTGGATAAGGACAATGTGGCTAACCCGGCGGGCTTGACGGCCGAGTGGCTGGTGGAGCATGCATTCCAATCGGCCAACACGATGCTGACCAGGAACGGTTATAAACTCAGTGACTTGAAGGCGGCGGGCGTGGGCTGCCCGGGTACGATCGACATGAAGAACGGGATCATCATCGCCTCGCCGAACCTGCCGTTCAAACAGACGCCGCTTCGCCAGATGCTGAGTACTAAATTGGGCTGCCCTTGTATCGTGGAAAACGACGCCAACGCGGCCGCCTGGGGCGAGTACGCGGCGGGGGCGGCCAAGGACATCAATGACATGGTGTTTTTGACGCTGGGCACGGGCATTGGCGGCGGGATCATTTCCGATGGGATGATGGTGCGGGGCCATTCGGGGCAGGCGGGTGAACTGGGGCACATGATCGTTTACCCCAAAGGCCGGCGGCGGTGCAACTGCGGGCAGTACGGCTGCGCGGAGGTTTACGCATCGGCCAGTCACACGGCCAACAGGGCCAATGACCGGCTGAAACAAGGAGTGCCCCAGACGACGCTCAACGATGTTTACCGTGAAAAAGGGCAGGTGACGAGCAAAGATGTCTTCGACCATGCCAAGAAGGGCGACCCGTTCGCGACCGAGATCGTGGATGGGACCGCCGAGGCGCTGGGGCTCTTGTGCATTAACATCACGCATTTCACGGAACCGCAGTGCGTTATCCTGGCCGGCGGGATGATCGCGGCGGGGGATTACCTGCTCAAGAAGATCAAAGAGCAATTCAAGAAGTATGTCTGGACGATGCAGGAACAGACGCTCGATGTGCGGTTCGCCACGCTCGGCGAGGACGCCGGGATCTACGGCGCCGGCGACCTTGCGATAAGGCAAAAAGAACAGAGCTAATTTGGCGGCCCAAAAAATAAAATAGACAGAGCTATGCAAAAAAGGTGTCTGACCTGCTCTGTAGAAAAGCTCTTTAAAAAGTTAAATTGGACTTGCGCCATCGCTTAAAGTTGTGTATATGCTGGAGCATGAGCACAATAACCAAGTCACCACGGAAGGTGCTATTGGCGGCATATGCCACGGCCCAAAACGTTC
>JAJFTK010000024.1 GCA_021372945.1 Planctomycetaceae bacterium
ACTAACCTGTTCCATGCTTCCGGAGCTTTACAAAACTTCGCGGGTTTCGACGGAAACGCTGAAACGGTCAGCGAAATACAATATTACTTGTTCAATTCATGGTACAACATACAACCCTTTGCAGCCATTTTCAACAGGAAAACAGGCAAAGCCCCATAAAACATTCTAATCTCCGATCACTTGCAAGTAGGAGACAGGCGGTATCGTCTTTCTAGATTTATATATGCGGTTTACGGCCTAAGTAGGGATGTTATCGAAGACCGGGGCGGGGGTGTGGTTCCGATTTCCAGACCTGCCTGAAAAGACATTTTTTATAATGCAAGAGCAACCGTTACCAGCTGCGATCAGAACTAAAAACGTGTCGATGTTTCGCCGGTTTCATCGATACATTCCGGCAATATGTCGAGGGCGTAAACATGCGGCAAGCTATCTGTTGTTATCTGAATCCGGCAGTCTTACACGATCCTGGACAGACGAACATACCTGCACAGCCCAAAAGCGGCTATATACACCTCTGAAAACCGTCCCTATGGTCCCGAAAGCATGACAGTGGTTGCAATGTCTTGAAAAGAGATGCTAAGCCCTGACATCATAAGGGACGGTTGGATAATGTGAACCGTCCCTTTGGATCGGCAGAATCGTCCCTAAAGGATTTTGCGCTCAAATGCTGTTGAGAACAAGAATAGAACAAACAAAGAACAAAATCAAGAACGATGCAATCGTAAGCTACGCAAGAACAAATACTTAGCTTTTCCGTGCTGGTTTTGCGCTCACGATTTCAGCCGGATACAGGAAATGAAATAAATGTATCCATGCGGGCTAATGTGAATGACTGCTTATCTATCCCGCTTCTGATCTGGCTTATTCCGTCAACTCCGATACGGCGGGTTTGTGCTGTGCCGCCGATTTCCTGCATCCCGCTTACTGACCATATACGCAGACACAACAGGCTTTCTATGGCGGCAGGATGATATGAATGTTGTGCTTAGCCTTACAGCCTATACCCTCTCTGGATGACTTGTAACGGCTAAACGCCCCAAGACTGGATGAATGCTATACCTCAAGGAACAGGCGCAGGGAATAAAGGGACATTGGCCCAAGGGGCGTAAATAAATGATTCGATTGTTTGTTTACCATTACCCTGCTTTAGAATACATTCCTTTACATTGCTTTGCAAAACGCAGCGGTACAAAGGGACGGTAGAGGCGGTTTTCAGAAGGGGCTATAACAGCTTCAGATAAGAGCCGTTCCAGTAATAACGGCAGGCTCGGATATGTCATTGGAGCAGGTGTGTTTGTTGGACTTTTCAGGCTGTAATCATAAGCGGGGATAGCGTCCAAACCTTACCACTTTCTGCACAGGATAGGGGCTTAGTTTGGGATTGAAAATGGTACTTTTGTACGCCCGGCGTCACTTCGGCGTCACTTTCTACCTAATGGTGAACTCAGGGCCAACTCAGAGCTAACTCAGGATGAACTCAGGATTCGTTTTTTGACGCTAAAAAGCGGCTTTAAGTATAGAATAGACAAGCACTTATAATAGGAGCGTCGGTTTCCTAAACCGAAGGTCACAGGTTCGAATCCTGTCAGGCGTAATCCCTCATATGCAGCAAAAGTGCAGCATGGCCCTTGGCCTTTTAAAAAGAGAAAGGGCCGGGAACTTGGCGGCTCCCGACCCTTGAACGTCTTCAAAAATGCGGCTATACGCGGCTGGCCTTCTTGGCCGGCGTGACTTGTTCAATCTTGCCCGAACTGCCGACCAGCAGGATCGGGGCCGCAATCGCGATCGACGAATACGTTCCGATGAGGATACCGACCGTCATGGCGAAGTTAAAGCCTCGCATGCCTTCGCCGCCCCAAACGTACATCACGAACACCGCCAGCCATGTCGTAAACGATGTCAGTATCGTTCGCGACAGCGTCTGGTTGATGCTGGTGGTGATCATCTCAGGCGTAACCACACTGAGTCTGCCCCTGTTCTCGCGGATACGGTCAAACACCACGATCGTATCATTGAGTGAATAGCCGATGATCGTCAGGAACGCCGCGACCATCTCCATACTGATCTTGAAGTCCTGGATTCCCAGCATCTTGCCGAGCGGTGTTCCGGCGATATAAACCGACCCGGCGACCAGGCCCAGCGTAATGGAAACGTCGTGAACCAGGGAAGCGATCGCGGCCAGGCCGTAACGGGCCGTACCGAACCGCACCCAGATATAGGCGACGATCGCCAGCAGCGACAGAATGATGGCCACAATCGCCTTTTGCTTGGCCTGTTCTCCAATCGACGGATCGATCTGCGTGATCTTGGCCAGCGACGTTTCCAGTGAGGCTGCTTCCTGCAGCTTGGTGTTTTCATTGGCCGCGAAAGTCTGCCATTCATGGGTTTCGAGATCGCGATAGCCCGCTTCGGGGTGGGCGCTGACATAAACGAACGATTTGAGCGGTTCCTCTTCGCCGGGCTGCGTCAAGTCCGGTTTGAGAATGGCATAACGGTACCATTTCACGCCCTGGAGGTCGGCGCGATAGCGCAGCGAGCTGATGCGTTCGTTCAGATCCTTCAACGTCGCGGGGCGATTCAGTGAAGCGGAGATCTTGAGACCGCCGAGATAATCGGAAAGCAGGCCCGCATCCTCGGAACCCATCTCGATTCTTTCTTCTTTATCGAACGTGATCCCGAGATTCTCTTTGATCGACAGATACTCGTGGAAGGCGTCGCGCACCGCATCGCTTACGATTTCACGCACCTGGATGTTGCTGACCGTCGCAGCTTCCCCGAAAGCGCCCGTCAAGACCTCTTCGACAAGGCCGGCGTTCACACGGGTCGTGGTGACCTGGAAGGAGCCGTCGCCCTTATCGATGACGTTTAGATTCGCAAGGGCCTTGCCGGTCTCTTCACCGCTTTTCACGATCGCATCGGTCACGCTTTGGACCGTATGGCCCGCGGGCGATGCAAATTTCAGGTCGGCCGTCGTGTTGTTGGTCAGCGTGGTGGTAATTTCAAATCTATTGCCTGTCTTACCGACCTCGTACACCCGGGCATTGCCCAGGTATTTATTGATTCGCTGCTCCACCGCGGCGCGGTCAGAAAACTGGGATCCCTGTTTCAGCTCGATTTCAACACTGGTTCCGCCGATAAACTCGATATCGTATTTGCTGCCTGTCTTGGCCTGGTCGCGAAAGAAGAAGACCGACAGGCCGCCGATCACCATGATCGCGGAGATCGTGAAAAACACCGGACGCAATTTCATCCAGTTGATATTCACATTCTGGAAGATCCCGAACATGGACAACGGTCGCGTCACGAGCCCGCGGCTGGTCATGAAATCCATCATCACGCGCGTCACGAACAGGCCGGTGAACATGCTGATGGCAATACCCAGCATCAGCACGATCGCAAATCCCTTGATCTCTTCGGAGGCGACCATGTACAAGATCGCCGCCACGCCGAAGGTCGTAATGTTGGAATCAAAGATGGTCGTGAAGGCCCGTGAGTAGCCATTGGCAATGGCGGCCTTGACGCTGGAACCTCGCTTCTGTTCTTCCCGAATACGCTCGTTGATCAGCACGTTGGCGTCATCGCTCATGCCGAACGTAAGGATCAAGCCCGCGATGCCGGGAAGCGTAAACGTGGCGTCCAGCAGCACCATGGCGGCAAGAAGGATCACCAGGTTCAGGATCAGCGCGATCACTGTGATGATGCCGCTGAGCCTATAGTAGACCAGCAGGAAGGCGGCGACGGCGATCATGCCGATGATGCCGGCCCGGATCGCCTGGTCCCGGTTGTCGGCGCCGATCGTGGCGCTGATGCTCTTTTCGGAAATCGGCACCTCGGACAGGCGCGCCGGGAACGAACCGGCGTTGAGCTTGTTGACCATATCCATCACTTGCGTGGGCGTATAGGTGCCCATGATAATGCCGGAGGAGTGGATCGCGCTGTTAATATTCGGCGCGGAAATAGCCACGTCGTCCAGCAGGATGCACAAGGGCTTTCCAATATTGTTGCTTGTGATCGCGAAGAATTTATTGGCGGCAACAGTATCAAATGTAAAACCGATCGCCCGGCGGCCCTGCTCATCCGTGGTCGGATAGGCCTTCTTGAGCGTCCATTTCTTATCGCCTCGCTGCAGCATGGTTTCGTTCGGCAGATTGCTGCAGAGCACGTACACCTTTTCGCCGAACTGGCCCGTAATGCCGCCGATAGGCGTCTCCGTGTCTTCTACCGGCATCCAGAGATAGCGGCTGTCCGAAGCGGCTTTGGGACCCTTGGCGATGAGCTGCTCCCGGTAGGCCTGGGCCTGTTCGACGCTCAGTTCCTCCCCCGTTGGAAGAATGCGGAACTCGAGCACGCCGGAGCCCTTCAGCATGCGCTTCAGGTCCTCGGGGTCATCCAAACGCCCCCCGACCACCCGGTAATCATCGAACGCGCCAACAGCTTTATCGATCTTGGCGTCGCGGTCCGGAAAATCGTTCTTGAACGCTTCCAGTTTGCTCTTGCGGGACGGCGAGCCTGCCGGCAGATCCAGAACGCTCTTGAACGAGTCGATATCCAGATTCAACCGGGAAAGATCTTTGATCGCTTTGTTCCACTGGACGTTGAGGCCATTGTCGGGTTCCGCCAACTTCTCGACAACGGGCGCCCGTTCCTTGCGAAGATCGAGCGAGCGATTGATGAGTGCGACGGCATTCTTCTGCGTATCGGGAGCGACGACCGGCAAATTCGTTTTCAGATAGCTTTCAATTTCGCTGATTCGCTGCTGGGGGTCTTGCGTGCTCCATTGTGAAACGCTTGACGCCAGCGCATCGGGGTCCAACCCCATTTGCGTCAACTGCTCGCTGATCTTGGTCATCTCGGCAGTCAGCGTATCGCGCTGCTTTTGCAGGTCCGTGCGCTGATCATAGACCGCGGCAAGCTGGTCGAGGATCTGGCGGCGCTGCTCATTGCTGCCGGCAAACTTTTCGAATTCCGCCTGCCGCTGGTCCGCCGGCAAAGCCAGAGCCTGGCGGATCTTCAGCAGATTGATGTTTTCCTGTTCCAGGGCATCGATGGACTCTTGAAGCGCATCGCGTTTCTTGCGCGTGTCGGCGCTGGCAACCGGAAGTTGTATCTCGATCCGGGTATCTCCCTGCGGCCGCATGACCAGGTTGGCCACATGGGTTGGGTCGATCCGCTTGAGCAGGATCGGGATCATATTCTGCGCCAGGTCCTTTTGCTCGCGCGGGGACAGGTCCGTCGCATCGATCTCATAGATCAGACTTGTTCCGCCGGCCAGGTCCAATCCCTGTTTAAGCTTCTCTTGCGGCGGCCATACATAGATCGAGCAGCCGACGACCACCAATAAGATTAAAACAATTTTCCACGTCAGATTTTTGTCCATTAGGGTATTTCCTGAAAATTAAAAATGGCCGATCATCGTTTTGTGTTTAGGCGTTATTCCGTTTTATCGGACAGGACCGCAGCGATCGCAGTGGGGATCACACGCATTTTCGTATTGGTCGATTCATCGATCTTGAGAACGATCTCATCGTCCCTGACGTCGATCACCGTTCCGTAAATCCCGCCGATGGTGCGGACGCGGTCGTTTTTCTTCAGCGCCTGAACCATGCGCTGATGTTCCTGCTGTTTCTTCTTGGGTCCGCGGAACAGGAGCAGGTACATGACCACGAAAATAAGGATAAAAGGCAACAGGGAAGTCCATTGCGACCCTGGTGTGGTTTTGTTCGTCGCCGTGTTGTCCGCGGGGAGATTGCTCCCTTCCTGCTGCGTCGCGGACTGCTGGCCGCCGGCGGGGGCTTCTTCCATCGTGACCACGTTGGGCTGATTGTCGGCAGGCGCATCAGCGGCGCCTAACATCCAAATACTGCTCATTAGATCTCTCCTGTGAGAATGTGCTCTTCTTCATTTTTATGTTTAGCAAGGAATGCATCCGCCCAGTCGCAAAACGCACGTTTTTCGATCTGTCGGCGGATCTCACTCATTAACCGCTGATAATATCTTAAATTATGAATCGTTAACAATATCGGTCCCATCATTTCACCGACATTAAAAAAGTGCCGGATCGAGCCTTTCCCAAAATGCCGACAGGCGTAACAGTCACAGCCGGCCTCGATCGGGCCGCGGTCCTTTTGATAGCCCTGGTTTCGCACCCGAATGGGCCCTTCGCCCGTAAAGGCATAAGCGTTTCGTCCGTTTCGCGTCGGCAGCACGCAATCGAACATATCCACGCCGGCTCGGACGGCCTGGACGATATCGGCCGGCATTCCGACGCCCATCAGGTAGCGTGCCTTGCCGGCCGGCAGAAGCGGCGCCGTCTGCCGCACGGTTTGCACCATCGATTCATGCCCTTCGCCGACGCTCAATCCTCCGATGGCGTAACCGTCAAAATCCATTGCCGCCAGCTCAGCGGCGCAGGAGGTCCTCAATGCAGGATCGGTTCCGCCCTGGACGATCGCGAATAACAACTGCTTATCGTTGTCATGGACCGCCTTGCATTGACTTGCCCAGCGGACCGTTCTTTCCACGGCCTTTTGAACCCGCTGGGGCGGGCAAGGCCAGGGCGTACATTCGTCAAAACACATGATGATATCGGCTCCCAGCCGGTTCTGCGCCTGAATGCTGCTTTTGGCGTCCAGGTAGAGTTTAGCCCCGTCGATATGGCTGGCAAACTCTACGCCGTCGTCTCCGATGCGGTTCAGCGTACTTAACGAAAAGACCTGGTAGCCGCCGCTGTCGGTCAGGATGGGCCCGTTCCAGCCCATCATCCCGTGCAGTCCTCCCAGGGCCTGGACAATTTCGACGCCGGGCCTTAGAAGCAGATGATACGTGTTGGCCAGGATGATCTGCGCACCGGAATCGGCGACCTGCTCCGGCGTGCATCCTTTGACGCTGCCGCGCGTGCCAACCGGCATGAACACGGGGGTTTCGATCACGCCGTGCGCCGTCCGAAGGCGGCCGCGCCGAGCGTGACATTTTATATCCTGTTGTAGCACTTCAAATGAGTTCATGGATTAATACTGGTTTGAATGCTGACCAGCCCGGAATCTGGAAAATAGAAATCCAGGATCCGGCGGTATTCATTGCCCTGCCGGGCCAATTCCTGGGTTCCATACTGGCATAATCCAACCCCGTGGCCAAAGCCGCGGCCGTTTCCAAAGACCACGTTGTCGCCGCTCTTTTGCACGGTAAACACAGCACTTTTCAGCCGCCGTCCGGTCGGGTCAAGGCTCAGGCGGAAGTCTTCCCCGCGAAGGGTTTCAAACCGCTCATTCTTACCCCGGAGCTGGACCCGCGTCACACGGCTCAGATAACCCGTTTCAATTACCTCGAAATCGCGGATTTGTTCAAGTTTTTCCAGCGAAGGATAACGTTGGATCAACTTGCGGCTGATTTCCTCCATGGAGTAGCGAACGGGCTGCCAATAGAAGTCCTTTCGACGTGCCGTTTTAGCGCAGTACGAACATTCTACGGCCGCCTGCGCTCCTGTTGTGTCGCCAAAAACGTGCCCGGCCTCTTCCGTATGGCCGCCGCAGGAACTGCTGAAATACGTCGGGAAAACCACCTGACGTCCGTCGGGGCGGGTTTCGGTCAACACCTGGCCGGCAGTACTGAGAACCGCCTGGCGGATCGTTGAACTTTCGGCCTTCAAGCCGCGGTAAACCTGGCTGGCTTCGGTCGCGGTCACATCCCAGCTTCGCTGATCGCCGAAACGATTCTTTATATATAGCGAATACGTCCGGGACACGACCGATTGAGCCTTGAGCGCCTCCGGTTCCCAATAACTGTACATTTCCATCCCAACCACCCCGAGCAAATAGGCTTCGATGGGAAGCGCGTTGACGACTTCGATCCCGGTTGCGTCCTCTGACAGCCGCAGCCGCAAGTATCCGCGATAGGGCTCGCCATTGAGATCAAACACGAACGGATCGTAGGGCTGGATCTCCAGCGCTGATCCGAACTCATGTTCTCCGCAGGCCAATTGACCCTTATGGATCCTAACCGGGATGGGCTCTTCGGTATGGAACTGGGCCTTTCTGCTGCCGGCCAATTCGGTGACGGCAAAACCGCTCATTGAAGTGACAGTGCATTCGGTTAAGTTGTCAAAGAGCAAAACCCGGATCCACGTCTGCCGGGGATCTTCAATGCCGATGGTCGTATCATAAGATCTGCGTCGGCATCCGGAAAAAAACAGCATCAATACTACACAGGCCCACAGTACCCCAAACGAGGACTTTGTGAGCCTGTCATTCGCCTGCCTGAGTGAATGCATTCGCTTGACATAGGCAAAAAGAACCAACGGTTACTCCAGCGTTCGCAGGCTCAATCCGAAATTACTGAGCCTTTCCTTGATTTCATTCAGGCTGGTCACGCCAAAGTTCTTGCAGCCAAGCAGTTCCGCTTCGGTCTTATTGATCAACTCCAGCACCGTTTTGACCCCTAACCGCTCCAAGGCTCGTCTGGCCCTTACGGAGAGTTCCAGGTCATCGACGGTCTTCTGCAAAATCTCCGGGCTGGCCTGGCTGATGATCTCCGGATCGACCGGCTTGGCCGCACCCTTTTCTTCGAGGGCCATGCCCAGACGCAGCCCTTTGGAATCGAGGATCTTCTTGATTTCCTGCAGGCTGGTTTCGCCGAAATTCTTATAAGACAGCAATTCCGCCTCTGTGGTCTTGAGCAGATCGCCCAGGGTGATGATGTTCATCTTCTTCAAACAGTTGCGGCTGCGGACGGATAATTCAAAATCGGAAATAGGTACTTCAAGGATCTTATTCTGACGATCCCGCCTTTTTTCCTTCTCCTCATCGTAGATCATCACGCGCGCGCTGGACAGATCCTTGCGGAACAGCTCGGCTTTGGCGTGATTGGGGTGCGATTCAAGAACGGATTCCACGCAGGCCAGCGCTTTATCGTATTCGCCGCAGTCCTCGTACAGCACCGCCAGGTTCAGCAGCGCGTTGACGTGGGCGGGTTCCACCTGCGTCAGTTCCTTGTAGTAATACAAAGCGGACTCCTCGTCCCCTCGCAAATCCAGCGAATAGGCCAGTTGGAACAGCGCCTTGATGTGTTCGCCGTCCAGGTCAACGGCATGCTCATATTCTTCGATCGCCTTTTCGTACTCGCCGTTTTCATCCAGCAGGCGCCCCATTTGATAATGGTAATCGGCGCTGATATTGTCAAAATTGCTGCAGTTCTTAAGTTCCTTGGCGGCCTTTTCCAGATCCCCTGCCATCCTGTAAGTCTCTGCCTTTTCGAGGCAAAGCGTCAATCCCTCCGCTTGGCCGGCGATCTTTTCAAAGGATTCAGCAGCTTTGGCGTAATTGCCGATTTGGCGATAAGCATACCCCAAAGCCATATACTTCTGTACGCAGTCTTTGCCGCGAGCGAGCTTTTCGACGGCTTCCGATGGATTGCCGCATAAGAGCAGCGCAATTCCCTGGAGGAGCGCATCGCTGTGCGCGTTGGCCTGTTCCTTGAAGGCCAAGCGGTTACGTTCGCTGGAATTTACATACTTCCAAAGTTTCTTCACATCATCAAATGACGGCAAGTCTTTGGAAAATAGATTTACAGGTGCATCTGATAACGATACCATACAGTATTGGCTCCCTTAAGCACTTTCCATTTGATTTTGATGCTGTCCTGGCGTCGGAGTACTTTTCCGATGATTATCCATTACAGCTTGCTGACAATCGAGTAAACAGGCTATTATAAGTAAAGGCCGACGATTTGCAATAGGAATTTTAAGGGAATCGTTCCTTAGTGGATAGATATATGTAGGAATGCACTGAAGAGTCGCGAATCGCGATGTTTTATATAGGCAATATGGGTATCAAATATCACTATTTATTGGCTGCATTGATGCTGTTGACGGGATGCCGTCATGAAGCTGCGCCGGTCCGGCTTCTTCCTTTTGAGCTGAACGAAGAGTTTTCGGCCGGCGGCAGCGCATCGCCGGCGGATCGATGGTGGCAATCGTTCGACGACCCTAATTTGAACGCCGTTGTTGAAGAAGCCCTAACCGGAAATTTCAGTATTGCCGCGGCATGGGATCGACTGCGGCAGGCTCGACAAACGGCGATCATCGCAGGCGCTGCGGCTTACCCTCAGGCCGATTTCTTTGCTTCCGGCGGGCGCAGCTTTGCCTGGGAGGATGAAGCCGAAAGCCATTCCAATTCGTTTGAGATCGGTGTCGGAGCCGCTTACGAAGTGGATCTTTGGGGCCGCATCGACTCGGTTCGGCAGGCCGCCGTTCTCGATGCCCAGGCCGCCGCCGAAAACGTCGATGCTGCCGCGATCAGCCTGAGTGCCGCCATCGCACAAACATGGTACCGACTGGCCGAAGCTAAGCTTCAGGAACAACTGATCATCAGTCAGTTGAATGCCAATGAACAGATGCTCACGATCATTCGCCTGCAGTTTCGCCAGGGACAGATCGGGGCCGCCACCGTCTTCAGACAAGAACAGTTGGTGGAAGGCACGCGCGGGCAGATCATCGCGGTGCGCCAGACGCTTGCCGTATTACAGCACCAGCTATCGATCCTGGCAGGACGGCAGCCCTTGCGATCGTGGGTTCAGCAGCAAATCGCCCTGCCGGAATTGGCCGATCTTCCGGCCACAGGCCTGGCATCTGAATTACTGCAGAGACGTCCGGATCTGAGGGCGGCACAAAAGGCGATCGAAGCGGCAGATTATGATGTCGCGGCGGCGATCGCCGAGCAATACCCGCGCGTAAGCCTTACCGCCGACCTGAATACCGCCGCATCCGCAGTCAACGAATTATTTGAGGACTGGCTCGTCAATTTGGCCGCCAACGCGGCCGGCCCGCTGTTCGACGCCGGCGCCCGGAGAGCCAATGTTGAACGCAGCCGCGCCATTCTTTCGGAACGTATCAATCTATATCGCCAGGACGTATTGGTCGCTTTGGGGGAGGTGGAAGACGCGCTCCAGCAGGAATTGTATCAGCGCCAGTATTTGGAAAACTTGCGAAATCAGTTAAGATTGGCTTTGCGCACCTATGAGCGCACCCGGGAAAGTTATCTCAAGGGACAGCTCGACTACATTCGGGTTTTGGAATCGCTTGTGTCAACGCAGGCGCTTGAACGCGACCAATTGGATGCGCGGCGTCAATTGATCGAATACCGGATCGAACTGTACCGCTCTCTGGCGGGCGGTTGGGGATTGGCCCGCCCCGCTCACGATGAAAATCAGACGCTCCAATCCAACGGCAGGGATTCTAACGATGCACAAAGACAGTCATGACGAAAAAAAAAGCCCGGCCCAAACGGCACGGGTAAAATTGCTGGCCTTTGCAGTCAAGGCGGGACTTCCGATCCTAATCGTTTTGACAGGCCTGGGATTCTTAGAATACCAGATAAACTCCCGTCCGAAGGCCGATCGGCAGCAGATGCAGCGGCAAGCCCGCCTCATCACCGTTGAAACCGTCCGCAAGCAGCAGGGCAATGCCGTTGTCACGGGAATGGGGACGGTCGCTCCTTCGCGCCAGGTCGTGGTATGTCCTGAGATCAGCGGGGTCATTACGTCCATTGATGCAGCTGTCATTCCCGGCGGCAGCGTGAAAGCCGGTCAAATCTTATACACTGTGGATTGCCGCGACTATCAGGCCGTCGTCAAGCAGCGTGAAAGTGAATTGGCCAGGGCCCAACTGGATCTGAAAATGGAAGAAGGCAACCAGATGGTTGCCCGTCAGGAATACGAGCTTCTTGAAGATATCATTCAGGAATCGGATATGGAACTGGTCCTGCGAAAACCGCAACTAGAGAGTGCAAGACAATCGCTGGAGGCCGCCCGCGCGGCGTTCGAAAAAGCCGAGTTGGATGTTGAACGCTGTTCCATACGCGCGCCGTTTAACGCGATCATCAAGTCACGCCTGGCCGATCTTGGCGCCAGGGTTTCGCCTTCGACGCCGCTGGTCGAATTGACCGGCACGGATGAATACTGGATCGAGGTCAAGGTTTTTATGAATCAGCTCGGCTGGGTTGAGATCCCGTCCGATTTTGCCACGACCGGTTCGGCTGTGCGTATCTACAATTCGGCGATTTGGCCCGACACTGTTTACATGGACGGAAAGGTGATTCGACTCCTGGCTCAGTTGGAGGAAAAAGGGCTGTTGGCCAGGCTCCTTGTGGCGGTGGAGGATCCGCTTCATCTGCGCCGGCCCAGTGCGCTGGCGCCTTTGCTGATCGGATCGTACGTCCGTGCGGAAATCATTGGCAGGCCGGTCAGCGGCGTGGTTGCGGTTTCCCGCGCGCACGTGCGTGATGGAGACACGGTATGGGTCATGAATGAGGATGATGCCCTTGAGATCCGCCCCGTGAAGATCGCCTATTCCAATCCTGAAACGGTTTTCATCACCGACGGTCTTCAGGATGGCGAGCGTCTTGTGACCACGATGATATCGGCGCCCGTGAACGGATTGCCCCTGCGGGTCGAGCCGGCCGCGCAAAGTGCCGACTCCGAAACGGCCGTTACCTCCTCCGCATTGCCGGGAGCGGGTTTATGAATACCCCCATGCTTGCCCCGCGGACAGGCGGCCCCATCGAGTGGATGATCCTGAACCGCGTCACCCCAAACCTTCTGATGATGGTGCTGCTGTTCGGCGGTCTATTCATGACCACCAGGATCACGCAGGAAGTGTTCCCGGAGTACCAACTCGACCTGGTTACCGTCTCCGTGCCGTATCCCGGCTCCAGCCCGGAGGAAGTCGAACAGGGAATCATCCTGGTCATTGAAGAAGCCATACGCGGCCTGGAAGGCATCAAGGAGATCACGGCGCAGGCCTCGGAAGGCAACGGAAGGGTCACCGCCGAACTGCTCGAAGGCGCCAACCGCCAGCAGGTCTATCAGGACATCAAGCAGGAGGTGGACCGCATTACCACCTTCCCGCTGGATGCCGAGGAACCAGAAGTCAGTCTGGTCATGCGCCGCCGCGAAGTTCTCGATATCCAGATCTATGGAAACGTCTCCGAGTGGGTACTTACGGCGGCCGCCGAGCAGGTGCGGGACAGCCTGCTGCTTGACCCGCGGATCACGCAGGTGGAGCTGGAGGGAGCCCGCGATTACGAGGTGCAGGTGCTGATCGATCAGGATACGCTGCGGACGTATCACCTGACGCTGCAGGAGATCGCCAACAAGATCAAGGCGGCGGCGGTTGAACTGCCGGGCGGATACGTGGAAACCTCCGGCGGCGACGTCATGCTTCGCGTCACCGAACGGCGCGACTGGGCGCGGGAATTCGCCGCCATTCCCATCATCAGCACCGAAAGCGGCTCAACCCTTTACCTGTCGGACATTGCGCACGTTAAAGACGATTTTCAGGACGTCGCTCGCTATGCTACGTTCAACGGTCAGCGCGCGATCGGCGTGGATGTCTATCGGGTTGGGGACCAAACCCCCATCAGCGTATCGGATGCCGCGCGGCAGGCGATGCAGAGGATCGAATCACAACTGCCTCCCGGCGTGGACTGGAGCGTCCGCCGCGACATGGCCGATACGTATCGCCAGCGGCTGAAACTGCTGCTAAAGAACGCGTTTTACGGCCTCCTGCTGGTCCTTGCGATCCTGGGGCTATTTCTGGAATTTAAACTCGCGTTCTGGGTTACGATGGCGATCCCTTCAGCGTTTCTGGGCACCTTCCTGTTCCTGCCGGCGATGGGCGTCACCATCAATATGATGTCCATGTTCGCTTTTATTGTGGCCTTGGGAATGGTCGTCGATAATGCCATCATTGTCGGCGAAAACGTCTATGACCATCGCAAGAATAATCTGTCCTTTCTTGAAGCCTCGATCAAAGGGACCAGGGAAATGGCGATCCCTGTGGCATTCAGCATCTTGACCAACATTGCTTCGTTCATTCCGCTGCTGTACATGCCCGGTTCGATCGGCAAGGCCTGGAAGGTCGTTCCGCTGGTGGTGATCGCCGTGTTTTTCCTGTCGTGGGTAGAGGCGCTGCTGGTTTTGCCCTCTCACCTGGCTTACGCCCGACGCTCAAAGGTACATTGGATCGCTGAAAAGCTGCACGCCTGGCAGCAGGTCTTCAGCAGGTATTTCGAGTATTTTGTAAGAGAGGTATTCGGATCGCTGCTGCGCGTCTGTATCCGGTTTCGGCTGGTCACAACGGCCGTATGCATCCTGATCATGACCGTCGTTTTCAGCTACGTAGCGAGCGGCCGGGTCGGCTGGATCCTGGCGCCCCGTATTGAAGCCGACTATGCGTCCGTCACCGTAAGACTTCCATTCGGCAGCCCGATCCAAAACGTTCAGCAGGTCAGCGATCTGTTGGTTCAAAAGGCCCGCCAGGTTGTGGAAGAGAACGGAGGCGACAAGTTGTGTACCGGCATTTTTGCCGAGATCGAAGAAGATACGATCGATATTCGTGTCTATTTAACGGACCCTGATCTAAGACCGATCTCGACGACGCGCGTGACGGAACTGTGGCGACGGCGGGTCGGTCAGATTCCCGGCCTGGAATCCATACGCTTCGAGGCGGACAGGGGCGGGCTCGGTTCCGGCGCCGCACTCACCGTCGAATTGAGCCACCGCGACATTAAAGTGCTCGATAAAGCCGGCGAGCGGCTTGCCGCCCTGCTCAGCGATTTCCCAAAGGTCAAGGACATCGACGACGGCTATACACCCGGCAAGGACCAGTTAAATCTGCAGATAAAGCCCGAAGGCCTGAATCTCGGCCTGACGGCCTCCGAGTTGGCCCGCCAGGTTCGCAATTCGTTCTACGGCGCCGAAGCCCTGCGCCAGCAGCGCGGCCGCAGCGAGATCCGCGTGCGGGTGAAGTTCCCGAAAGAACAGCGCGTCAGTGAATATGACATCGAGCAGTTGCTGATTCGCACGCCCGCCGGCACGGACGTGCCGCTTGTGCAGGTGGCTGATATCACGCGCGGCAAATCCTACACGGTCATTGATCGGCGAAATGGACGCCGGACGGTCAGTGTCACGGCCAATGTTGAACCGATCGATGAGAGCAGCCAGGTTATGGAAACCCTCAACCGCGATATTCTGCCGCAACTGATGAATGATTACCCCGGACTCAGTTATGTCTGGGAAGGAAATCAGGCGGACATGTCCGAAAGCTTCACCAACCTGTTTAAGGGATTGATCCTGTCGCTGTTCGGTATTTACGTGCTCCTGGCGATTCCCTTCCGCAGCTATATCCAGCCGATGATCGTGATGGTCGCGATTCCTTTCGGCGTCGTCGGGGCGGTCCTGGGGCACATGATGCTGGGCTATTCTCTAAGCATCATGAGCATGATGGGCATCGTGGCGCTGGCCGGCGTCGTCGTCAATGGGTCGCTGGTGCTTATCGATTATGCCAACATCCTACGCCGCCAGGATCCGGACCTTCCGCCCGTCGAGGCTATTCGTTTGGCCGGCATAAGGCGATTCAGACCCATTATGCTGACGACGCTGACGACCTTCGGCGGCTTGGCCCCCATGATCTATGAGACCTCGCGTCAGGCGCGGTTCATGATCCCGATGGCGCTGTCCCTGGGATACGGCATCCTCTTTTCTACCGGCGTCACGCTGGTGCTCGTGCCCTGTCTTTACATGATGCTCGAGGATATCAAACAGGTGCGCCAAAAGAAGGAGGAAGTGGCCCGGGCCGCATGATGACGCAAGCCGCCCTGCCGTCGAAAATTCACCTTGCAAACAAAAATACAATGCCTTATAATCCGGCACGCTTAACTTGAACGCGGGCGTAGCTTAATGGTAAAGCCCCAGCCTTCCAAGCTGGTCATGTCGGTTCGATTCCGATCGCCCGCTTTTTTTATGTCTGCAATATAAGTCATGCCAAAACAGTTACTTCCAATAGCTCACTTGCTGATTTTGCTGGTGAAAGGTTTCTATCCCAAAGTCGGCCAGTGTACTGTCCAGTGTACTAATTGGGAGAATGTCATGGCAAGTGTTTCGTTTGATCGCAAGAATAATCAGTGGAAAGTGTATTGGAAGCATAAGGGGGCTCGGGGCTCTAAAGCATTTCGGAGCGAGCAGGAAGCCCGCGATTATCAATGTGGACTAGAGCGGGCGATCAAGGCTTCTGTGCAATGGGTTTTGATTGATGCTGCATTGCCGCAATGGGTGGCGTATGCGCAGAAGTTTACCCGTGCCACACAGGCGCATTATTTTGAATCTATGGATGCGTTCCTGGACAGCGCAAAGAAGAGCTATTTGCAGGAACTTGGAATGGCCGAGCTTAATGGTTACGTTGCGATGCTGCATACAAGGGGAGTAAAAAACCGAACGGTGAACGCCCGATTAACGGCAATTCGCAGTTTCGCCAAGTGGGCCGCAGGTCAGTACAGGATTCCAAATTTCTGTTTGGGCTTTGAGTCGCTTGCGGAGGACCCGCCAACGCAGCGGTTTTTGACGCCGGAAGAATTGACATGCCTGTTGTCGCACGGAACACCCCTGCTAAGGCAGCGTGCGCTGTTTTTGGCCAATACCGGGCTCAGAGCATCTGAGTTCTGTAATCTGACATTTGGGGATGTTTTGCCTAACAATATGTTGCGTGTGTTGGGCAAGGGCCGCAAGCGGCGGCATGTTCCCTTGAATTTAACGTGTCAGTCCATTCTAAGTGAGATTGAGGCCGAACGCCCGAATCGTAAGCCTGGGGACTATATTTTTTTGTCAAAGAGCGGATTAAAATTGGACAAAAAGAAGTTATACAATCAGTTCCAGCATGTGGCTGAGAATGCCAAATTAGAAGCGTTCGGAGCCCATGCGTTTCGCCATTTCTTTGCAACGCAGCTTTTGACGAACGGGGTTGACATTGCTAAAGTGAGCCGGTTGCTCGGACATTCTAGCATTCGGACCACCGAGCGTATTTACATCCACTGGCAGCCTGGGCATTTGCAAGGGCTCACCAATAGCTTGGAAGTATTTGATAATCGCGTGGACGCGAAGAACGCAGGTTAGCCAGCCCTTGATGCGACTTGTGCTCTCTGGGGTACCAAACGAGTATGGCGGCAGGTCCCCGTTCTCCATCATTTTTTTGATTGTGGTACTACTGGAAATTGACAATTGCTTCTGCAATTGGTCTTGAGTTGTAACGAGGGTTGTCGGGGAAAAACTGTCGAGCCACTTTACCATACGTTCCATCGTCGTACACTCCATCAAGGTTGTGATGGGACTATAGGTAATAATACCTAGACATTCAAGCGCAAAATTTCAAAAAAATAAAAAAAATTGGGAGCGGCATCGGTAAAGATACCGCCCCCATGGCTGCTGGAGCAGCGTCGCGTTAGCGACTTAGGGCTTTTCACCCCTCCGTGGCATCGGCCTCCGGTATTGTTCCCGAGCGGGAACAGCCTCTGCTTGACTCAAATTCATTGATCAGGTCTCTGGCTGTAAGATTGGTCTGCATCGGCACGGATGGAGTATTTGCTTGCATTTTGATTTTGTCGCGTTTTTTCCATGTGTTGACGCAGAGCTTCCAATTTTTAATGGGAGTTTTTGCTTTGCCTACGCACCAATCGTTGGCCGTGTAGTAGTCGCAGAAATGTTCGCCATCGACCTTATAGCCAATAAGGGCCGCGTACGCCTCAACCTCTTGCGGGGTGGGGCGTACGAAGCCTTTCTTTTTATGCTGCTTGCTGGATTTCATCGATATTGTACTCCACTGTGCTGGCCAGCAGATTCAGCATGATGTCCTTTTCCAGTGGAAAGTTGCGGATGATTTTGGTGAGTTGGGACAGCATCATGCCAGCGGCAACGCTAGCACAGAAAATGGTTGTTTTTGCCGTACAGCGGCCCGGTGTGGTCTGCTCTGGGGCAAAAAGGGTCTTGCGGTAATACTCAATCGTGTCCTGGTCGTGTGCCGTGATCACGCGGAGAACCTCGGCGTTCATTCGTCCATCAATCATGGCCCGCATGGAGCGGCGAACCTGGGCGTAAAGGAATTCCCTGGTGTCGATTTTGTCCACGCAGCAAATGACGATGGCGCCGGGGATCATGTGGGATTGGTTAAAGCGGTCAATGACAGTCTCGATTTCGATTTGGCTGTTGATTTCCCGGCAGATTTCTGCCACAGCGTCCACTTTGTACTTGCCAACGTCTTTCTCGCGGAAGCCCTGGCTGCCCAGGTTGACCTCTTCTACCGTGTCAAAGTCCACAAGGCAAAGGTGGGGAATGCCCATGGCTGCCGCCTGGATGGCTACCTGACGGCCAATGGCACCAACGCCGACAATGATCACGGGAGTACGAGCAAGGGCGGACAAGGGGACAATCTCCTGTTGCCGCTCGTAGCGTTTTTCTGTGATTGGGGTATCCATAGGGTCCTTTCTTTAGAAAGCCCAAATTCGCTGCATTTGGGTGTCGTATTCGACTTGTGAGATTTCGCCGCTGAGGAGCTTTGCATCAAGTGCGTCCTCAAGTTGCAGACGGCTCGATGCGCTGGTGTCGTATTCGTCGTCGTCATAGTCGTAAAGATTATGGGACTGGTATCCGATTCTTGCGACAGTTCCGCTTGCGTTTCCGATGTTGTTTTGCCACGTGTATTTTTTTTCGCGGACAAGCTCCTTGAGTTCTGCTTCCCAGGCCTCGAAATCCGGTGTGTCAAACTCGGTCAAGAAGTCGATCTCAACGTCCATTTCCAGTTGCAGGGAAACAGGGCTGTTGATTTGAAGCCTGGCATAGGATGCCCCGGACTGGTTGACGATCAGCATAATGGCCCAATCGCAGTTGCCCAGTGACTCCGTGAAGGTTTTTTCGTCTGTGCCTGATGGGGTAGCACCGCAGCCGCTGGGGTGCGTGTGAATCCAGATGCGGTTGAATTGCGAGGGCTTAAATCCCTTCTCGGCCATGTCGATGGCAAACTTGGCGATGGCGTCGTCGTCCATTTCGGTAGTGCAGGAGGCGCATTCCTGCTCAACCAGGGCAAAGTCGTCGATTGTGAATGGGGTTTTGGGGTCAAATGATATGCCCCAGCCGGATACTTCGGTCTTGGCAGTGGCGGCTAGGAACATCAGTTTGGACCAAACGGTGGGTGAAATGTACAGAACTGGTTTCATTATGGTTCTCCTTTAGAATGGCATTTCAGGCGTTACGGGGTTAGGGGTTCCAGGTTGACTGTTTTCTGCTTGAATCTGGGCAAGCGTTTGTTCCAGGTGGCGGCGCATGTCTGCGATCCATTCGGGAGTGTATTGATCCAGATCAACCCGCTCTTGAGACACTGCCGGTGTGACCGGATGAACCGTGACAGGTTCTGCTTGCGGCGGCGTTGTGGTCTCCTGGGTATTATTTGGGGCATCCGTTGGTTCTTGGCTGGCCTCGCAATCGCAATCGCAGTTTGGGCAAAGCGTTTGGCCGCAATGGACACATTCGTCCTTGCATTCGGCACACAGATAGTCGCCGCAGATGTGGCAACGGGCTAAACCTCTGAGGCAGCGTATGCAGAAATGATTTCCGCAACTGCAAGCTCCGGCGCAATTCTCACAAACAGTGTTGTGGCATCCGTTGCACGTTAAAGAACAGTTTCCGCAGATTATATTGTCGCAGCGTTCACAGGTAAAAGCGCAGTTTTCGCAGATTGCGTTGTCACAGTTGGAGCAATTGTGGATACACGCTGCGCAGCCGTCGCGTTCGCACTGGTTGCAACGAGACAAGCAGTTTTCGCAAACCTGGCGTTCGCATTGTGGGCATTGGACGCGTTCAGTTACGCGGTCGTTGCAGTTTTGGCATCGAACGGCGAGGCGCTTCCAGTCGTCGATGTGTTTGTATGGATTGTGGCCAAATTCATTTAGGACGGCGGTGGCAAGGTCGAAAATACTGAGAAAATCGGCGCGCTCTATTGCGGCGTTGGCGGCGGCCGAGGCTTCACCAAAACACAACCTGCCATCTGCGACGTGGGGGTGATTGAAGCTGGAGCCGTCTAGTGGTCTTTTGGGTTGAAGCGCGAGAATGGTTACGCGGCGCCAGGGGTCGATAAGGATGCGAAATTGGCCCAACTCAACATCATGGAGAGTGATTGGGTCGGTTTCCCGGTAGATGAGGTGAGCGGATTGGTCGTAGTGTACTCCGTTCTTCACCGCGCAGACAAGGTTGTCATAGGTTTGGCGCCATCGTTCCGTAAGTTTGGCTTTCCAGTCATAGTACTTGGAGTAGTTGCCGTAGAAGGTGTAACTTAGATCATTAAATGATCTCCAGAGTGCCCATGCGTCTCGCGAAATTTCAACATTTGGGTCCTTGTCGTGCCTGAGGATTGTGCGAATTGCCTTCATGTGTAGGTTGTGTCCATCAAAAACCTTGTGCATGAAGTCTATGTCAGTTTGGGACATAGGGCTTCTGCCATTGGTCCATTCTTTGGCAAAGGCTTCCAGTGCGGCGGTTAGTTTTGTATCCATATAATGCTCCTGTGCAAAAAAGGGGCAGGATTTGGCGTCCTGCCCCTTTGGTTTTAATGTCCTGGCTTGTTTGGTTTAGCGAGCACCCGCCATCTTGGTTGGCGTGACGGTCACTTTGTCGCCGTCTTGGAGCTCGTAATCCGCGGTGACGATTTCGCCGTTGACGCGGATACTGGAGTTGTTGCTGGGCGCGCCTTCCTTCTCGTGCTGGAAGAAGTCGGCAATCGTCATACCGGGGTCAACATAGACCTGACGCGCGAATCCACCGCCGTTGTTGTTGATGTAAAGAATGTTCATTGTGTTTCCCTTCTGGGCGTTGTGCCCAATAGCGCTTGTCGGCGCCGCCGCTTTTGCGGCTGTGTTAAAGTGTTTTCCCTTGGGCAACAGCGCCCTTTCGTGGGAGGTTTTGATAGATGGGTAGGGCGCCCAGTCAGCCCCTGGCATGTCCCAGGTATGTTGGCCGACCGGAACGCCCATATTGCCAGGAGCGGGGATCGAGCCCGCTTACCAGCCCGCGGTTTATCTGGATACAGTCTTTTGAGGAGGACTTTTATGCATGATCTCATTTGCCTGATAGATCTATCCAGTTGGGGTTGGTACACCATGCCTGGCTAAAATGCCCCACTGACGCCTTGGCGTCGCTGCAATAGCAGCATGTGTGTGTGCGGGGGCTTGTATGGGTTAAGGGCGATGCGAGGGCTCGCCCGTGAGTGCAAAAAGCTGGGGCCTAACTTGGCCAAGCAGGTCCCAGCTAACCGGAGGAGGAGATGCAAAATATTGGATATGCAGCCCGCCAGAGGCCCTTGCGGGCGGTTCCATTGGGCTGCATTTGTTTTCATGTGCAGCAGGCCGGACCGGACGGATGGCGATCATGGCGTTTATACCGTGAAGTGGTTCACTGCTGCACCTATTTAAGGAGTTTTATGCGGCCTTCCGTAAAGAGCGCGTAGTCCGCTTGGTTTTCTTTATGGCTGCCTTGTGCGCCTTTCGGTCCTTGTTCTTTCCTTTCAGGTGGTGTATGTTGCCGGAATAGCATGGTTCGCAGATTTTGCCTTCCTGACAAACTGAGCCGAGTTTGGCGTGGAAATTGAATCCGCAGGCACGGCAGTTTTCTTTAACCATTGGCATTTTTGCTTTTTGTTTGCGTGTGAGGCTCATAGGGTTCCTTTCGTTTTAGAATCAATGGGGGCATCATGCCCCTTGGAGCGCATCATGCTGATGGGTTTGCCGCCTCATAGCGGCCAAGCAGAGGTTTATTTACGCGCTGAGCATTTGGACCCAGCGGGTTACGTTTTTGACCCAATGGCGGTTAAGGCCTTTTGGGTCGTTGTTGGCGCCTACGGGTGCGTAGCGCTTTCCCAGAAATTCGATGAAGGAATCCTTTCGATTGGTGCATTTCCATCGTTTCCGGTTTTTAACTATGGTTGCTGCGGCCCACCCGGCCTGGGTGTCCAGGTTGTGGGCCTTGGGGTTCATCACGCCGAATTCCTTTCCGGGCCCGCCGTTCTCGGCCTTGCGTATGGCGAGCAGGATAATGAAGTCTTCTCCGAAGCACTGGTTTCTTATGGCAGCCTTTTCAATCACCGTGTATTCCTCCGCAGGAAAATGGGCAAGCGCGATTGTGAGCATAAGGGTAGCCATGGGATTCTCCTTGGTTGAGACAAAGATGCCGGAGCGGCAACAAACCGCCCCGGCTGCACGAAAGGAGCACCATAGTTCCGGTGCCAATAGCGAGATTAGTACTTGCGAAAATTTTTTGGGAGCAGCGAAAAGAGGTATCAGGTTGGAAAGCCGACTGTGGCCCCAGAAAAAAGCGTTGTAACGTGCTCAATTGCTTTTTGTTTGATTTCGTTCATGGTCATGTCGTCGTGTACATCGAGGGTTACACGTATAGAGCTAAGGCCTGGAACAGAAACTATGGTTGTGAATTTGTATAGTTCTTTTGGTTGGCGTTTGGTGTGTGTGGGTTTCATGGTTTTCCTTTCTTTTTTTAATCAATTATTCAACAAATGCCGCCCCCGCATTTATGCGTGGGGGGCGGCTTTTGTTTTTCTCCTTGCGAGCGCAATTGTTGCGAGGATAAGATGTGGAGTTAAAACGAATTCAGGCACTGGGGTGATTTGCCCCATTGGTTCGTTAAAGTTGTAATATGTTATTGGCGCCGTTTGTGTGACAGTGGCCAGATTAAACCAAGTGCCCGATCTTATGCCTTCGAAAAGCAATTGGTCTAATTGAATGGCCTTGATGTCAGCCAATTCGCCAGGTGGGATAGATACCCCTACGGCGAATGGGATTTCGTATTCCCCGTAAGGGACACGGTGCTTGCCAATGGTTGGCAAGAATGCGAGTGCTGTTAGGACGAGCTTAATCGGTATCATCCCACCACTCCTCCCCATCATAAACCGAAGGCCGCCAGTCGATGTTGCTGACGCGGTTTTTGTGGAAAATGGTGACGAAGGGGAACCCGATCTCTTGGTCCGAGGTGAGTTCTTTGCCTGCCAGGTCAATATGCACCCAGTCTCCGCCGACATCCACCACCATGTAGTTGCCGTTGAGATATGGGGCCAAGTGGCATTCGCTGAGTGTCAGCGTGTCGCCGGGCTGTGCCGCGTTGCCGGGTAGATGAAGCATCATCAGTGAACCATCGGCGTCCCAGTCGGGTAAATCGAATGTATGCGACCGGAACCATTGGGGATTGTATTCCTCAAGTCCTCTGTGGTCCTCGTTGAGTGTTTCTTCCTCGTCGTCGTCCCAGGCAGCAGGGTCAAATTCTTCTACGCTTTGGACATAGAAAGCATAGAGCCCGTTCTGCCTGGTGCAGGCGAGGTTGTACTTGCGGTGTTTGGCGATCAGAATGACGCTCAGGCCGCTTACGCGGATTTCCCGACGGAACCAGTTTTCAGCCTGAGGGCAGACACCCTCTTCTTCCATGACCGTGCGGATCATGGCTTCGATGAATCTGTGGTTCTTCTCCGTCCTCACCACTGAGGGCGGATAGTACACATGCGCTTCAAACTCGCCGTTGGAGACGAGTTCGTCGCCTGTCAGGCCGGTTTCGGGTAACAAAAGGTACTCCGAAAGCGTTTGCAGTTTGGCGTTGAACACTGGCAGGCCCTGTTTGGAAGACAGGGCAGCCAGCGGCGAGTTGATGGACAGTTCGGCGAACAGTTCATCTAGCTGTTCGGCGAGCGAATGAATGGCAATCATGTGATACCCCTTTCGTTGAGCATTAAGATTCCATGGCCACGTCTTTGATGGCAAAGACGCAGCATTCAATGCCAAGCTGTTGCGCCATTCTGGCTGTGCGCGTGGCGTTAGCGTTGGTTCCGTCCTTGAAGGTGATGTTGACGTTTGCGAGCGCCAAAATCTCCTTGTCCCGGATCTCGTTGGCGCGAGTTTTGTGCTCGGTCCAAAAAGTCGGGAAGTACTTGATGTACAATCCGTTCTTGCGGGCGTAGTTTGCTGCCAGGTACGGGACGCCTTTTTCGTCCGTAAGCAGCAGGCAGATCTGGTGTGTTTTTGCCTTCTCTGCCAGCTTGGCGTCCAGGACGGTTTGAAGCTGTTGAAGCGTCAAGGATGGACTTCCGTTGACCGCAACGTAATAAAAAGGTTGCATGGTGATCCCTTTCATTTAATTTGAGGTTAAAAAAAGCCCCTCCCGCATTTATGCGGGGGAGGGGCTTTTGTTTTTGGATACGTGCCGACTTACAGAGGCGACAGATCTCCCTCGGGGAAGTCGGGCATTTCTTCCAGTGCAGGGTCCAAGGGCGCCTGAGGAGGCTGGGGAGGCTGGGAAGCCTGTGGAGCAGGGTTGGAAGGAGCCTTGTCCAGGAAATCCAAGCCGTCCGTGTCAACAACGAGCATATTCACGTGACGTTTTCCGGTCTGAGTATTCCAGCTCTCGGTTTGTAGGCGACCCTTGAGGAGGACGGGTTTGCTTTTGTGCATGTATTGGGCCAAAGCTGTAGCCCTGTTGCCCCAAATAGCGACTTCTTGGAAGCACAAGCTGTCTTTGGTTTCACCGGCTGCGTTTTTGAAGCGGGTGTTTGAGGCAACTGAGAACCTGAGAAGCGGCATTTTGCCAGGTGTGGTGAACAATTTGGCGTCTGCAACAACGTGTCCCTTGATGATCAATGTGTTCATGGTACTTCCTTTCCGCCCATAGGGCTATTAAGCTGAGAATTTTTTGGCTATCCGTGCTTTCTTGGCCAATTCGGTCAAGATGGTTGACTGTTTGGTTGACATTGTTTTTGCTGGCCAGGTTAGGATTTTTACGGCAAAATCCTTTTCCCAGTCGCTGAAGAATTTGGTTGCGTATTCGGCGTACATTTGCAGAATTCGCTTTTGCGCACCGATCTTGCGTCCTTTGCACATTTGCATTTCTCCTTTTGGTTAATTTTGTTTAAGAAAACCCCCGCCTCATTTATGAGCGGGCGGGGTTTTCGGTTAGATGTAATGCACAGTTGTCATATAGTGCTTGAATGTAATCGCTTAACTGTGTGCGAACAAAGGCGGCGTTAAACATGTCACATTTGCCTCTGGTGTTCCAGTGATTGACAACGATGTGAAGGTAGTCTCCGGCTATGGAAGCAAGGGCGGTCTTTAGTTTTCTAAGCGACCTTGTTTTTACTAGGAGCTGCATTCCTGGGGTGTTTTCGTGGTCTGAGCACCAAGTCATTTGCTTCATTTGTTCGTAATGCAAGGAAGCTGGGTTGTGAGTGTTGTCAACGTGGACAGTGAAGCAGTTTTTCGCTTGGAATTTACCTGTTGGCTTTTGGCATTGACAAATCTTGCATTTGCCTTTGCAGTTGCAGTTTGGGTTATTGCACATTACGTGATCTCCTTGTCTCTGATGTACATTAACATTTGGCCAAGCAGGTTTTTGCCTGGCTTATTACGGCATTTGTGGCATTGGCAATCGCCCCATTCGTTGTCATGCCACATGTTGCGCTCAACGATTGGCCCTGTGGCCCTGTCGAGCTTTTCGCGGTGCGTTGTGCCCGGTGCGAATTTGTATCGTAGGGCGTACCACATGACACGCTTTTTTACTTGATTCCAGTTTGGAATCAGTTTTGCGTGTCGGCCCATCATTTTGGCGTGGCCGGGAAACGGACAGGCGGCGATCATGCTCCTGTATGTTGGATTGGGGGACTTCATTGCTTGGTAGAAGTGTTCAACCGTGGGGTACGAAAGCCCCTCATATACAATAGGCTTGTCGAGTGGGCGAAAGTTGCTGAATATCCATTCAGTCATGCTGCCTCCGGTACAAAAAGGGTTGTGGGTTGCAGGAAGCGCGAGCGGATGGTTTGGGTGGTCCAATCGCATCCCAACGCTTCCAATGGGTCGGTTTCGCAGCGCTCGCGATTTGGGCAAGTGCTGCATGGGTTGACTGATGGCAGGTTCTGCATGATGCAGAGATCGGCGTCTGGGCAGTCGTGGCAGTTACCGTTACACATGTTTGGCTCCTTTCTTGGTTGCGTCCCAGTGTAGCTTTAGTAAGTCAAGTTGGCGTAAAAGGTCGTGAACCGTAGGAACATTGCTAGCTATCCTCATGTCAAGCAAGAAGCTGTAGCGGGCACGTTGTTCCTTGGTCTGGTCAATGATTACGATGTCGCCACTGTGCAGGTGGTGTGTTAGTGTCGCATCTGTAATTGTTACGACTTTCGCCGTGTTTTCCTTGGGTTTGAGTGTTATTGTGAAATTTTTCGGGTCCTCGTAGTAATGTGCGAGTACGAATATGTCATACACAGAGGTTTTAGGTGGCAATCTGTGCAGTTGCGTGGCAAGCATCTGTGTGGCATCAATAAGTTTAATTCGCATGATGGTTTTCCTTTCGTGTTAGCACATGGCCAGGTATGCAAAGATGGCCAGCTTGATTATTGTTTTCCATTGGTGCATAAGGTTCCTCCTATTTGTGGGCAGCTTTGGGCGAGATAGTTCCAAAGGTCCCTGCACCTACGCTTGTCAGCAATGACGTAGGCCTCAAGGCCGCCATTGTCATGGCAAAGGACGCATTTATATGGACCACGCGGAATGAAGGTAAGCGTTGTTTTGTCCGGCAACTTTAGGGTGAACAATTTGCCTTCCAGGGCGGAAGACATGATGGTGTGGCCAGTGTGGAAGCCAAGCGGTTTCCCATTGACGCGTTTGAATAATGCGCACATGTTGGTCTCCTTTGTGGTTAGGGTTACTTGGTGACGACGGCAAAGCGTTCATTTGCTTCGGCAAGTTGATTCGTGAGGGTTTCTGTTTCTTCTTCGTTTGCAGCGGCGTCTTGTTTATACCAGATTACTGCTTGCCTCAATGCGTGCAGTTCGTCGGTATCGACCTTATTGGTTTGGGCCAACTTCTTCCACTTCCTGGCCTTCTGCTTAACGCAGTGAATTTTGTGGTACAGGCAGTCGATAGCATCTTCCGCGCGCTCCCAGCCTTCACAAAATTCTTTGGATTGTTCGCGGAATAGCGATGCGATGCATGTCATTTCTTCGTAGAGCTTGCTCTTTCGGGCGATTGCATTCAAAATTCGGTTGTAAAGCGTTTTCATTGTGGGTTCCTTTCGGGGTTAAAGGGACAGCAGGATACGCGCCTGCTGGGATTTCAAGTGTTGGATTTGTTCCCTCTGGCACTTTGGGCAGAGGGTAACAACGCCGCCATTTGCGGCTATTTCAATTTTGGTGGCGCCACAAGCGCATTTCTTTGGGAACAAAGTGACCATGGGTTACTCCTTTCGTGAATGTGGTTATTTGCGGTATATGGTGGCAATGTTGAGTATTATGAAAAAGACCCAAGTAAATATGTTGCCGATCAGGTGTTCTCCTGGGCATAGAACGGCGTCTGCTTTACGAATGGCGATTATGGCTCCAGCCATCAGTACAACAAAGAATGCCAATTCGAGTAGTTTGAGCAGGATGTCGATTTTGTCAATTTTGCGCATTGGTAATTCCTTTCGTTTAGGTGCTAAAGCACCGGCTGCATGGCAGCCAAGATTGGTTAATAAAAAAGGCCCCCTTCATTCGTTGCGAGGGGGCCTTTTGAGTGAGTGTGGTGAGTGGAGACTAATACCAGTAAATTCCGCCGGTTGCTATGACGAGGTTAATCTCTACTGGAGTCAGGTCGAATAATTCAAGGTATGGCCTGGCTTCATCGCCAATTGCGTCACCTATGGGTTCCTGGGGGTAGAATTTTCCCCAGCCGTAACGGCGGAAGTCGTCAAAGGCGAGCAGTTCCGGCTGCGAGTGTAGGCGGCGATTGTATTCAATTTCGGTTAATTGGTTTTCGAGTTCCAAAAGCTCTGTGTGGCGTCGTGCCGTGCCATGTGGTACATGTGCCAGGGTTTCAAGTGTTTCAATGTCTGCGGTTGCTGGGTAAAGTCGTGTTCCCATTGTGCTTTCCTTTCGTGAAGTGGGGACAAAAAAAGCCACGCCGCACGGTGCGACATGGCCGACTATTGGTAAGCGCGAACGCTGTTGATAGGGGATGAGTAGGAAGGCACGCGGCCCGTCCTGTTTGCGCCTTTAACCAGGCTCACCTTGCCGCGTGTAGCCAGGGCCAGGAAGCGCCCTGACATGCGCTGTGAGGCGCGTTTGGTGCACGGGCTAGGCCCTTGGGCCCCTTGTGCCCTGTGACAGGCTGTACGAGCTGCTAGGGGCCTTGTTGCCTATGGCAACGGTTGCTAGGCAACCTAGTGTGCCACATGAGCCATATCTGACGGATATAAGGCCGGAGGCTTGGTACATGCGGCGTCATGGCCCAGGTGCAAGTCTTATGGCAGGTGTGGCGGGTGGGTGCCCGCGGGAAAGGGGGGAGTACGTTGCGAAGAGAAGGGGACCCGCCCTACACCCACAGCACAAATCTGGGAGAGAAGACGACCTTTCTTGCCTTCTACCTCAGGAAGGCCACTTTGCGGACATTTAAGCCGTCATTTTGGCCAGGTGGGCCCAATGTACCCTTCCCCTGTTTTACTGCCTTTTCGGCGCCCAGAACGGTTGCCAGGGCCCTTGTTGCCTACGGCAACGACCTTAACGGTCCGCTGTGGCAAATGGTGAGACTTAACTGTCCCTATAGACCCTTTGGCTGTCCCTTATGTACTGCATACCCCATAGGATTCGTTCGGGACTGTTAATTGGGGCTTGTTGCCAGCGCTTGTAGGCTTCGTCGCGTTTCTGCTCGCGGAGGGAAAGAGGCCTGGCGCATCCACAAAAAAACACCAAAACGAGCAACAGGATGGCCTTTTTCACTTGCCCCTCAGCCTATAGCCCACCCTCCACAAAAAACGAGCAATGTCCTGGGCAGAAGTGGATACCTTTTCTTCGGAATCCTTGAAATCGCAGGCGTGAAGCGCCTCGTGGATAAGCAGTTCGAGCGTCTTTTGGTTGCCCTTGACCGGAAAGTTGAACATTATGACCGGCAAGCCTTCCTTTTGCGGGTGGTCACAGCTTGCCAGGCACCCCTCGAAGTCGATTTGGTACAAATTTCCCCGAAACTTGTGCCGTTTTATCATCCGCCCCATCATATATCAGGTTCTTTCCGGCGCCATGTGCGCGCAAAATGCTTATTTTTCAAAAAAATTACATATAAATGGCCTTTTGGCCCCAGAAACACTTACTTGCGGGACTTTTTGCCCGATCGGTAGTCCGTACTGACATCCAAGCCCGCCAATTCAAATAGAAGGTCGGTATTGTCCGCCTGACCCATGGCTCGCAACAGAATGATCTGCATGGAGATTGGTAGCCCGTTCATGGCCGATTGCAGTGACCACGAGGGGACCTGGTGCCACCGGATGGGCCATGTGTCCTTGTTTTCGGACTGCCAAGAGGTGGTTTTCCCGGTTTTGAAGAGTTCGCCGCCAGAAGTATAGCTGCGGTGGGCAAAGTCCTCGCCGAACATGGCGTCAACCAGCGGGCGAAGGATGGTGGAGAGTTTGCCCCTGATCTGCGTGGATGGCTTATTCAGCCATTTTAGCGGTTCTTTGTACTCGCCAATGACGTTAAAGTACTTGCGTTCCTTGCTGCCCAGGGCCTTGGCGATGGGTGTAATATCGACATCCAGCCACTTCAAGCCTCCGGCCTTCCATGCCTTCTTGTAACGCTCAAAGAAGTCGTCGTCGTCCCAAAAGGAAATGAGGAGGTTTAGGGCCACTGTGCTGGCCAGGCCTGACATAGCCACGACCTTGAGCAGTTCGCGGTGCGTGGTCTTCTCAAATGCCGTTTTGCCCCAAATGGATTTATAGAGCGTGCGGAGATTGGAAATGGTCCAATCCGGGCCCAGCAGTCCCATTTTGAGAACATGCTCAAAAGTGGGTCCTATGCCAGCTTCGGCAAAGTCCTGGCCGCCAAACTCATTGTTCATGCGGGAAGCGATACCTTTGTAGATTTCCTCTTCGGCGATCTTTCCATCCGCAATAGCCTGCTGGTTTTCCTTAAGTGCCGCCATGAGGTTTGCGACTGCATTGTAGGCCTTCAGATTACCGATTACCGTGCCGAATACGAAGTCTTCGAACGTCTTGGAGGTCTTGGCTGCCGCGTCATGGGCTCCTTGCAGCCACTTGGGTCCCCTGGCATCGCCTGGCCTGGCGGCATCAAACACCGGGTCGTAATCGAGGCGAGAGGGCAGTGTAAGGCCATACTTGACCAGCTTTTCGAGAAACGGCGGCATTTGCTCGATCATCTTAGCGCCCTCTTGAATGTGCCTGATCGGGTTGACATCGCCTAATTTCAGCGTATTGAAGATATCGGCCCAAATACCGGATCTCGGGTGGAATAGGGAACCGTTCAGGAGGAGTTGCTTGGAAATACCCAGGAACAAGTCGATCTGCTTAACCCCCGGTAGGCCTTTGAGTTTGGAGACGCCGAATTTCCGATTGAGGTATCCGGCATCCTTGGCGCTCATGTAAACCGCGCGCTGCACAACGCCGTCCTGGGTCAGTTCCCCGATCGTCATTTGCGGATGAACCAGTTTCTTCCATCCATCGGGGACCCTTTGGCCTTCTACTACCGCCACGCCCGCTTCAACCATATCCTTCATGGTACGGTTCAAGATCGCAATGTCCGACGTGCGCTGCCTGGCGACATAGCTAGCCTCCAGCAGTCCCGGATCTTTGAGCTTTTTGCCCGCTGCCAAGCCTTCGATCAGGCCACCCTTGACGAACGTACGCTCCTGGAGGTGCGTGGCGTTAAAGAGTTTGGCGTTTGGATTGCCCTGGCTTGCTTCGAATTCCCAGATATGCGGGGCATAGTTGTGAATCCTGGTGTCCAAGGCCCCCAATTGAATGGCCATTTCGCCCGCTTCGGCGTGCTGTTGGGCGATGTCGTCGGTCAGGGACTTAAGCTGCGACAGAGTGCCGTCTTTAGCATTATTGATCTGAACCGCCAAATCCAGCGTTTTGCGGTATGGCGCCGTAAGTTTAGCCACAAATTCCGTATAACCGGGATACCTGCGTATGTCGATCGCCATCAGCATGGCCGTTCCGATGTCCGCCAGCGAATAACCATTCCATACGGCACCCCAGACTGCCGGGTTGTACTGCTTTAGCCCGAGGATCTCGCGCATCCTGGCCTGATTAGCAGCTGTGTCGCGGTCGAGTTTGAGCTTCATCAGGTTTCGCCACTGCTTAAAGAGTTCAATGCTGTCCATCTTCTGGGCGGCAACATTGACACCTTGACTGGCGGTTGGGTTGTTTGGCGATGCTTGCGGCTGGGCCGTTGGGGCCTGCTTTGCATTGATCTTGGCAATCAAGGCATTCGCTTGAGAGATAAAATCTTCTTTCGCCTTTGCTTGGGCCTCTGTTAATTTCACTTGCGGGGTTGCAGTGGGAGTCTGTGCCGCATTTTGCTGCGGTTGGGCTTGTTGGGTTTGCGGTGATTGGGCTGCCTGTGGGGTCTGTGCCGCATCTGTGGCCTTTGGTGCCCTGCGCGGGTCAATATCCAATGTAGGTATATTGGCCTTCATGTAGGCGTCCACCTCGGTCTGCGGTGTCCCTGTCATTTCCATCATGGTCGCCCTGGCTACAACCTCGGCTGCCTTGTTGAGCTTTTGGTTGACCCTTGCACTGCCATAGGGAATCATCCCCGGCATAGCCGGAAGGCCATGTACATCAACAATCTTGCCCTTGGCTCTTTCGCCTGGGTTCACGCGGTATGGTTCGCCGTTTTCATCAACAGCCACAATAAAGCTGCCCTGGCGGATATTCTCCAGTTTAGCAATCAGGTTTTCCGCAAATTTCCGCCTGAGCTTGTGGTATTCAATCGGCGAGTGGATTCGAGTATCAACCGCATTGGCTCGCGGCGATTTGTTGACACTGGAGTCCATGGCCCGAACAGGCTCCTCTTTCATTGTTACCTTAGCGTTCTTGTCCCAAAAAACACTCTTGGGATGGAACAGTTTGCCGAAAACCTTGCCCGCAAACTTGTTAGCGTTCTTGGCGAACCCCTGGACAAACGCTCTGCCTCTCGCATCCCTGGCTTCCTTGGCCGCCTTTCCCGTCAAACGCACTTCCTGCTTCTGCATACTGGCGAACGCTTTGGCCCATTCCACTCGCGCCTGCTGCTGTTTTTGGCGATTTTCAAAAGAAGGTACGGCTTTGCGTGTTTTGGGATTGAGCGGGATAGACTGGCCATCCGTAAGCCACGGGATTCCGCGCTCCTTGAAATAGGTCTCCAGGCCCCTGGAGAACTCACTGCTGCCGGAACCGTCAACGCTTGTCAGTTCCTTCGAGACTCCGTACTTACGGCCCCAGTGGGACCATCCTGCGTGATTAGTCTTCTTAAGTATCCATTCTGCCGTGTCGCGAATGATCGCTTCCGGGCTAAAATCCAGGCCCATTTTCTTGGCCCAAAGACTGTTTTGCCACCTCGATAGGCCAAAATCTTTCGCCTCGATGTTTCCACCCAGGTTGTCGATCTTGCGGCGTGCGGCGTTAGCTGCCCATTCGGCGTCGGTTTGCTTCATGCCCAGGGCCTTGAATCGCGTCACAAGGCTGTCGAGCGCCAATCTGTGCTGCTCTGTGATGCCTTCCTTTTGCCGCTCATGCCGTTTCGTATCCGCCATTCGCGGGTTATAGAGGTACTCGTCAATCTCGGCACGAAGGTCGTACTTTTCCGCTTCGGTCAATCGGGCTGTGGCGCCTGACAAGTCGTTGCGCTTTTCCGCATCAACGATGGCTTTCAGGCGGCTGGCTTTTTCGCCGGACTCGTCCTTCTGTTCGTTACGCGCAATGTCGGCCAAAAGGGCAGCTTCCGGCGATTGGTCTTCGGTTGTTGACACATCATTGGCTGTATCGTCATACCCCACCACCTCGGTGTGCGTAAAGCGGTTTTGGGCCCGGAGTATCCTCTGAATAACAGTGCTTCGGGAGTCCGCTTGGGCCGCTTTGATGCCCATAGAGTGCGCAATCTCCACCAGGATTTCGTTGGCTTGTGCACTAAGTTCCTTGTGTGTTACGGGTCTTCGCTGGTAAATAGCCCCGCCTGGTGCTTTACTGTCCTGCGTGCGAACCTTGGGCAGGATACGAGTGACGTTGTAGGCGTGTTTAATCCCTTCATTGTCTGTAACAACTACGAGGCCTTGTTCGTCAATAGAGGCAGATTCCTGCATCTGCCGGGCCTCCGTACCGAATACCTCATGGCTGGCATTAGTTGAACTCTTTTGGGATTTAGCCTTGAGTACGGAACGGACAACGTAGTTGATCTTGTCTTTAGATTCCTGATCTAAAGATTCGAATCGGCCTTCGGCCTGATGCGGATTGAATTGGCCCTTCTTCGGAATACCTTCGGTATCCTGAAAGCCTTCTTCCCATCCTGTCAACTCGCCCTTGCCTTGCTCGGATTCAAACGCTTCTTCCTCGGATTGCTCCTCGGCCTCCGGGGCAAGTCGTTCATCAATTGCCGACAGGTCGAAATCTTCCAGTTCGTCCATGTCCTGGCCTGGAGTCTCTTTTGGCTGGAGAAACCTCCTTGTGCCTTCGACGCGGCGATCGTCGCGGCGGTCAGCCTCACGGCGAATCATGGTTATCTGGGCCTCGCGTTTGGTGCGAGCGTCCATCTTGGTGTAGCTTTTGTATTGTGGTAATCCAAGCAGGTTATAGAGCCGGCCCAGCGCCTCATCGGGCAAGCGGTTCAATTCGCGTCCATCGGCGAAAACCTCGCCGTTATGGGTCGTGATATGGCCCCAAAGTTTTTCCGCGGTCTCGTTTAAGGTCGGTCCAATCTCTTCCGCCTCGGCAGTCTCCTTATCCTGTGTGGCCTGCTCCTCGTCTTCAAACTGGATTGGTGTAGGTTCAGGCGAAGTATTGCTTGGCGCGGGCGAACTGGCCTTGGCAACAAGTTCTCTGATCTGTGCCGGTGAATAGGTCTTGACCAGGTGTTCTATATCCAGGTCCGTGAGCCCTTTTGCCCGGAGCGCATTGATGTCTTCCTGGGCGACTGCGGATTCGTCTTGCTGCTTAGCGGGTTGCACAGCGGCGGCTTCTTGGGCCGGTTGCTCCGAAACAGCCGCAGCGTTGTCGGGTTGTGCGGCAGCCGGGGTTGCCTGTGCAGTTTCTGGCGACTGACTAGCTTCTTCGCTTGTCCCACGGTCCAGAATGGCGCCGGACAAATAGGCGTCCGTCATTTCCTGGACGGCCTTTTTGGCAGCGTCCTTGTCTTGCTGCGTGATATTGGATTGGTCGATTGTCGCAACAAGCCGGTCCAGCAGTTTAAGGACGTTCTTATCCTCGACTTGCGTGACAGCTTGTGTAATAGCCTTATTGAGTTTGTTGTACTCTGCTTCAAACATCTTGGCATCTGGCGCATAGCTTGGGGCCTCGCCCTTTGCCCATCCAATGCCTGCCGCGGTACGGCCCATGACAGGACCCATGATCGCTCCACCAGCCCACGATTCAGGCATCCCCTGTGTCAACGCGGGAGCATTGTCTGCGCGCGCCAGAATAGCTGCGGCGTTATTGATGCCCTGCTGGACCACTTCTTGGGTTGATTCAACAGCGAAGTCTTCAATGCCGCCAAGGAACACCTCGATAATCGGACCGCGAGCGCTCTTGGGGAGTTTATTGGCCAGCAGGAATTTGCCGTATCGCGCAAGATGGGAAAGCCTATTGAACGTTAATTGCTCAACGACTGCTTCGCCTGTAGCAGCAAAGTTGCCCCACATGACGGCATCTTCGTGGCTTACGCCCGCCTTGCGAAGATCTTCGTAGTTGCTTCCGCTGAGGGATGCCGCTGACAGGATAATCCCCCCTGCCGGGCCACCAAGCGTGGTTCCTACGGCAGCAGAGCCCATCAATGGCGCCGATTGCAGGATGTTGCCCGCCAACACTCCTGGCTGGGTGAGCATTTGGTTGGCCACGGTCTTGATGCGCTGCATTGTGGTGCCCGCGGTGGGTTCCTGCGGAGATTCACGGTCCATCATGGACTCTTCGGCGCGCATGACCATGTGATCGCCCAAACGCCACAACGTACTGTCCTTTTCATTGAACGATTCAGCAAACTGCTTCATCAGGCCGCCCATGTTGCGATTGATAGCAGCGCCTGTTGCGTTGACGTAATAGTCAAAATTGGAGTCGTTTTTGTGGTCAAAAAGGATTTTGCCGAGAGCTACCGGCGGAAGTACAGTAAACTTGTCCACCCAAGAGGCGGTGTCCTTATTGTACTTTTGGTCCCTGATGTATTCGCTTGCAGTGTCCTGGCGGCCAGGCAGATCAATATCGGCCAAGATGCGGTGGTATCGGTCTCTTGGCATAGGGCCATGCGAGGTTCCTGGGCGGACAGTAACCGTCTTTCCCATGAGCATCTTCTGCATGTCCTGTTTTGCCCACTGGCTGCCCGGCTCCGGTTGTTTGCCATCCCAGCCCGTCTCTGGGGCGTTGGCGAACGAAAGCCTGATATTCTCCAGTTCGCCGCCCGGCATCTGCACAAGTGCTGTGTCTCCATCGACCACACGCAAAACCTTGGCCTGAAAATGGCGAGGCTTGGGTTCGGCGGATTCAGCGGGTTGCTCTGGAAGGGCTTGTTTTAGGAATGCGAGCGGCGTGGTATTCATTTATCTAATTTTCCTCTTGACAGTTGGCGTCTTGTTTGGAACAATGCCGGTTTTAAGGGGTATTATGGCGGTGTTTAGGAGAATGAAAACTTCGTTTGAAAAGGACAAGAATGGGTAAAAACGAGCAAACATCAAAAAAGGTCGGCCAAATCGCTTCCCAGTTACTTCGGAGTAAAACAACATCTAGTAAGGTGAAGAGCGTTGCAGCGTCCGCATTGACACAAAGACCCAGTAAAAAGAAACACTAAACAGTCCGTATGGTCCGAATGCGTTTGATGCAGACGGTTGGAATGGTGATGCAATTGTGGACTTGGTCGGCGCCGTCGGTTTGTGCCACCACTTTATAATCGGGTTCATCTTTTACTATGAAGCCGAGCGTGGTGCATTCTGTTGGTCCATGGCAATCAATGTCATCGAGAAAGCGCCAGATGCCGCCGCCGCTCTTGCTGTCAATCCATTCAATTTGTACTTTTTTCATAAAGGGTTTAAGGAGAAATCACATGGGTATTGTCATTGTCGTTCTTATCGTGGGCGCGTTTGCCGCAGTATTATACTATCGGTCGTGCAATAATGTTGTCCGCGTTAACAATAAGGTTACATCTATGATTCTCTCTCATACGCATCCCCGTTTAGTCATTGAATACCTGAATAGTGAAGGCTTTATTGGAGCTACTGCTCATCGTTTTATTAACGATGTTGTTTATGGGCCACATGCTTATTTGAATTTTACCAACGAAAATGATCGTCTCGAAGCTGCAACATGGTCTATGGTGTACGGAGCATTTCGCGGCCAGTATCAAAAAGGAGAGTGAAATGCGGTTACTGGAAAACTGGTTGTTCCTTATATGCCTCTGTGCGATTGCGTTTTCAATCGCATCCCTTACTCCGTTGGGCGAGCGACATTTGCAAGAATATGGTGACTATCGCCCCCCTGTTTACAAAGAAGTGTTTTCCGAGAGCAGTTTTATGTTATTGGCCACAATTGTCATGTTTACCTGTACATTAGCAGTAGCTTGTTACTTTTATGTTCAGTGCCGGACTATTGTATTTGCGATGCTCTTGGGCGGCTCTGCTGTAATCGTCACACCGATTTATACATGGCCTGCAATCCATGACAACATATTGTTGTTCATGCGGTGTTTCCATTTAGCCCTATTGCTAGTAGCGACCGTTGTTATAGTTAAACCTACCATGCCTACTCCAATGTCGCCAGTTGGTCTGATCCGTGAGACATGTGCAAGGTTTGAGGCAATACTAAAACCATGGTGGCAACCTCCACCTTCACCCGATCCGTCTATTTTTGCCCAGTCCAGATGCGATACAAAGCCGCTATTGCAAATTAACGACGAAATCCAACATGCTCGATTTGGGCATGGTGTCGTCGTAGGATTCAAAAACAACTCTGGTGGCAATCCGGTTTCTGCCAAGGTCCAGTTTGACAGTGGTTACGCTACTTTTGTTGGGTTACGTGGCGGTCCCGAGATCGAGGCGAGCGTCCTGATTACGGGTAGGGTCCGCGATTCAGAAAACGTTCACTGACCTGCGGAGTTATCTTTTTCCCGCGTTTCTCTAATTCTCGTTTCTGCTTGGTAATCGCCTGATTTTGCTTAGTGCGAAGCCCCGGCAATTCGTCCTGGATACCGGTGATCATTGCGTTTAATTCGGTAACTTGGTTGGCTAGCATGTCGCTCCTGATGCGATCGGCGCTGCCTGGGACGAATGGGTTGGCGTTCGGCAGGAAGGCGTCCGGCATGTCACGAATTGCGCTCATGCTGGCCTGGAAACTATCAATTGCGCTGGCAATATTGTTGTCGTCGTTGCCAGTGCCGTAGGTTTTATTCAGGTTGGCGTATTCTTTTGTTAGATTTCGATACTTCGCTGCTGTTTCCGGAGATATGTCGAACCGGCTTGAACGATTCATGCCCCATGTTCCAGAGGTGGCAGGCGAATCCTTAATTCCAGCCTGCTTTAAGGCCTCCCATGCCTCGGTTTCTTGACCTAACGTGTAGTTTGGGCCTATGGTGTCTGCAATCCTTGCTGGAAGTTGTTCCCATGTAACCTGTCCAGTATTTACCGCCTTGGCGATTTCACCCAATGAGCCTAGTTGGGCAGTGGATAGCGTGGTTTTTTCGCCAGATGCCATCGCCTTGGCCAGGTTAATCTGGTTGTCCATCGCGCTGTTGCGGTCGTAAATGTCCAATCGCCGTTTTTCAAGAGTATTGCCCTGGCGTTTCAGTTCCAGGTTTTCTTCTTGCAAGCTGCGCGTTACTCCGCGGTTGTATGCGTTGTTTATTACTTCGGCTTCGTGCCATTTGCCTTGTCGATCAAAGAGTGCCTTGTCTTGCGTTATACGGTCTTTCTGCAATATCAGGGTTTGCTGGCGGTATTGCTCGTCGCGCAGGTCGTTTTGCTCCTGACGTTGCATCTGTTGGTCGAAGCGGCGCCGGTCCTCTTTGATTTGCATTCCCTGCATGTATGCGGTTAAAAAGCCCCTGGCAAATGCGCTTGGAGTTTGAAGATTCATGGATTATCCTTTACCGAGTTCGGTTAAATGCGACCATTCCGCCCATTTGGGCCAACGAACCTAAAAAGCCGCCCATCTGCTGGCTATTGGCCTGTTCCATCAACCCCTTCGTAAACATGGACTGCGCTCGCAGCATGGGGGTTTGGGTCTCAATATTCATAATGTTCTGGCCTAGGTTCATGGCGTTCATTTTGTTCTCGCGCTGCAACTCGTGCTTCTTGGCCGTTGGTGCATAGCCGCTCGAGGTCTTTTGCAGGGCTCCCTGGACCGCCTGGCCCGCAAGGTTGCCTGAGGCCAACGTTTCGCCCGTATTAGGCATTGCGGCGCCTGCTGACAAAGCGTTTTCGGCTTGGCGTGATGCGGCCTGGCCCTGGCGGCGGATGTTGGCGATAATAGGCGAGACAAGGTTGTCGTCCAATTTGCCAGCTTCGGCGTCTGCCCAGCGTTTGTCAGCAGCCTTGTAGGTTGCCTTCTCGAGCTTTTTGCCGCGCGCCGTCAGATTGATCACCGAACTTGGCGCACTGCCGGAACTGCTGCCCGAAAACAGGCTGTAGGCGCCCATACCCAGGCCTGCAACGTTCATTGCTCCAGCGGCTGCGCTGCCCCCACCCACGGCGGCCAAGCTGGTTCCTACGGCTGCAAAGCTCATCTAGTTTGTTCCTTTCGACAACAGTGCACGTTGCTGTTCGTTAAGCAAAAGCTCATACGACTCCACGATGACCTCTTTTTCGATTTCTTCAAGGTCTTGCTGTTGTGTATTGTGTACAGTCACCCACACGGTATCTTCAAGCGTAACCAGGGCCCTTTTTGTTCCGGCAGGCGAAACCATGACACGCGGGGCTTCAATAAGCTCCCTGCCACCCTCCTCAGTGACCACGATCACTTTGCCTCGCATCAGGAAATTGGCATGGCTGAATCGGTGTATCTTGCCAACCAGCACCATTCCTTTTGGAATAAAGATTTCGCGTACATATTGGCCATCGGCGAATCGGTGAGTCAGTGGGCAGTTATCGGTGTCTCCAAAGAACGCTCCTGGTGCCTGTGCCAGGGCGGCCTCGAACTCCTGTATCTGGACGCGCCGTTGAATTTGTAGTTGCTGCTCTCTTGTGGTCAATTCCTGCATAATTTCCCTTTCCCGACTACCCCATAAAGGTGCCGTAGGACATATTGGCTACGTTGCTCATTCCGCCCCAACTGTTTATCATTGCCTTCTGCTGCGGACTTCCAGTTTGCACATTGCCCGACATTCCATTTGCGTAACGTTGCCCCGCGTTAAGCCAACCTAACGCGCCGCCGATACCCTCCATCATCTGGGACCCGAAGGTTCCATAATTCTGTTGGGACTGCGTGTGCTGCTGGAGGTAACTGTTATACTGCTGGGTGATCGAGGCCGACATGCGCTTGGCGTTGGCCAGGGCGTCCACGGCCATGTCCATGCCCAATTCCTTGTCTGCGGCACCCTGGGTGCGGAACTGCTGTTCGATCATATCCCGCCCACTGGTCGTCTGCGATTCAAACATGTTCCTGGTCGCCTGCAAGACTCTGGTGTCGTTCGGATTTACCGTGCGGGCAAGTCCGCTTTCCAGGGTCTGCTTTCCTTCCTTGGCTGCCGCACTGTAGTCCTCAATGGCCTCAGCGCGTTGCGTTGCTAGCAACCCTCTGCCTAACAGTGAGTCGCCGCTGAGCATGTCCTCTATTGTCCCATAGGTGCGATCTTCCCACTGGAGGCCTTCCTTGCTCAACTGCGGCATGGATACCTTCGGTGATTTTGGCTTGCTGGACTTGTAGCGCACATTGGTGGGCCGCTTGGAAACCTGAAAGCCGTTTTGTTCCGGCGGGAACAATTCAAGATTAAGCCAATTCATCTATTTGAATCTCCATTGTCTGCTCCCGTACCGGCGTAAAGCCAAGCGCTCTTTGCCAGGCCTTTGGATTTCTCTCGGTAGCCATTTTTATTTTTGTGGCCCCTTTGCTCTTGAGCCATGCCGCCGTGTGGCGCAATAGTTCTTTGGATGTACCCTTCGGCGCCCTGGGGTTTATGGAGGCCGACAGGACAAAGCCTTCGGTGGGTACGACAGGATGCGGCTCCTCGGCGTGTACGTAGCCCAGAAGGCTGCCGTGGTCGTCAAAACAGCCGAATAGGCCTATCCCTGCGGCATAGTCCCTCAAGTAGTGGCAATAAGAAGCGTAATCGAACGTGTGGTTCTCAATGTCGGACATGAGGCACAAGAGTTGCAGGGCTGTCGAATGGTCAAGTTGAGTGATTTGCTTGATAGCCACTTATATCCAACTCTTGTCCTGTAAGGTCAAGGCCTTTGCGCCTACACTTGTATAGGTAATAGACATTTGGTCGTTTCCTTGCGTGCGATGGAATTGGACATAGGAATTCTTGGGGACAAGAACACAGCCAAACCTGTTCCCGTAGGTATTCCAAATCATATAGTACGTACTGTTGTTGGTTGACACCCTGACGTAGGCGGGATCGTCCATGCCACCTGTACCTATGTCAGTGGCACTCTTTTGAGGATTATTGAGGTGCTGTCTAAAGTGAATGAACGTGTCGGATGCAGCTTTATAGATAATGGTTGCAACACCAGATCCCGCACCATTCCATACATCAGCGTTGTAGAGGTAATTGCCGAAGACCTGGGTGTCTCCATTAACGCTTGAGGCTGCCTTGCCGTCAGCGTATGTCTTAACGGCCTTCGCAGTCGGCAGTTCGGTATCGGCTGGGGTGGCTCCTACCGCAGTGGTCACGATTCCAGGGGCAAGTTTGGCCAGGGATATAATTCCGTTGGTAAGGTGTTCTGTTTTACTGATTGCGCCGGTTTTCAGTGCCCCCAGTGTAGGAAAGGCGTCAAGTTCGTCGCCGATTGCCTGAAAGTTTTCCATGACCTCGATAGCCCTGGCCTTTTGTCCTGCTGTCAGTGGATTTGGTACGCTAAATGGCATAATTATTCCTTGTTACCGGGCTTGTGGAATAACCCGAAAGTATGGTTTTACGTAAAGCAAGCGCATGTCTTGTGCGTCACTGCTTCGGATTATCAGTTTGCACCATAATCCCTTTAGGCCCTTTTTGAATCGCTTGTGTGACGCGTGGATTCTCCTGGTGTCCACTGCCCACTGGAGGCCCAAATCTCCTTCGTCTGGGGCCCACTCGCCGATGTCCCAAACGAGAACGTTTTCGTCCATGGCTGCCAAGGTCGATCCCAAGGTAATGGGGATTGTTCCGCGGAGTTCATTGCTCTGCTTGTCTCTTGCAACAACCTCGACAACGAGTTCAGTCTGCGATGTTTCCGCTGCAACGGAAACTGAATGCACGAGTTTATGGAACCATTCGGCCCCCATTGTGACCCAGCCTGTCTCGATTGAAACTGGAATGGGCGTTCTGGCATTGCCTGTATAATCAGCGTAGCTAAGTATGTCGTCCGGGTAGGCGTGAGTGTAAATATACTTTGTCTCTCGGTCCATCGAGTAGAGTACACCATCCTTGACTGCCAAGTCGGATGCCATCCATCCCTGGCTGGTCCACCCGCCTCCCATGGGTAGCAGCGCCAGGCCCCTAATGGTGTTCAAGCAAAGCGTAGTGGTGCATTCGTCCTGCGAGAGCCCTGGGAAGATCAGGTAGTACTTGTTGCCGACAAATGCCGATGCCGCTTTACTGGCCTTTGACGGTCGAATCTCCAATATTTGGTCCTTAATAGGTTCCCCGATGGGCATTGGGAAGTCGCCGTCTGCCCCGCGTGTATTGAAGTCTGCCCAATACACGTTGTCGATGCCCAACCAAACCAATCCGCTTCCTACATCCTGAATGGTTTTATGGCTTACACAGCCCTTGTCGCACATCTTGATAAAATTGGCGGCCTCAAAGTTACTGCCGTCCAGCATATAGACCGTGTTTCTTGTAAACACGAATACGTTGCCGTTGAAGACCGCCACACCTGTGCCGTCCTCCGGCAGATAGGCATAATTAAGTTCCGGAAAAACGTCTGGCATTCCCGGCTGCGACCAGATCACTTTGGACGGGATGTCGCCATCAATGGCCACAATCCTGCCTCCCGCTACAGCGGCGTGTTTAAGCACCGGCATGGCTCCATCGAATACCGTCAACTCGACGCCTTCCTGGCCAAAGGGCATTATGTCTTCCAGTGGCGTTGTGGCAGTAAGGCTGCCAACATAACGGTATGGTCCCTGTGGAACATTTAACGGTGCGCGATACACATTGAGCTTGGAAACCCCGGTAGGCAGTGTTGCAATCGTGTGAGTGAATTTTCTGAGTCCTGCCGTACTGGCGGTTATTTCTTTCGTGAGACTGTTGCAGGCCGATTCGCCGTACTTAGTTGTCGTGCCCGAGTCGTCGTAAAATGCAGTATATTTATAGCAAAGCATGGGACCGCCGGATGTAATTTGCAACCCCCTTCCTATTGCCGCTGTGTCGGTGACTGTAGGCAAGGTGAAGACATTGCTAAGCCCCATATCCGCTGAGGCTGCTTCGCCGCTCCACCGCTGAGGTGCATCCGTTCCATTGTAAAACAGAATGTCCTCTGCGGCATTGACGGTGTATTTCAGGAATTCAGCCCCCTTGTCGTCCGCGTCGTAACCGGTTTTGATTTCCGACCATGAAGCCAATAGTGAGTTCCACGCCTGGACCGACCCGGAGGCCAGGTGGGCAAGAGCCGTAACTGTGCCGCTGCGGTCCTCAAGGCATATGCTTACAGGCACACCCGGCAACACACTCTCGCCGTTGCTGGCATCGAACGGTCGAAATCCGTTGCGTACCCTCAATAGGCCGTTAATCTCAAGCTCCATGTTGTAGATCGCGGCAAAGTACTTGTCAGACAGGCCGTTTTGGGGCATAGATGTCACCATGCCGCCAGAAAAATCTGCGATCTCGATGCTTTGGAGTGGCGAACCCCTCTGGGCTATCTCTATTGGTACGGCGTGCACTAGGCGGCTCCGGTTAGAATAGCGGCGTTGACTTGTTGCGCAGTTGTTTTTACGGCGTTGTATTCAGCCAGTGCGGCCGCTGCATCGGGGTCGCCCTCGGCGGCTCGGCATCGGTATTCACAATACGCAAGAAGACCAGGTGTCCACTTGGGCGACAATGGAATCGTATCCGAGATGCTGAGGAGGTCGCCTGGTGAATAAGTATACCAAATGTTCAACGCTATGGGGCCGGAAACGTCGATATAGAGCGTATCTCCCCACAGGGTCCACATGCGTGGAGTTCCCGTGGACCATGCGCTATTCAGGGCGGGATGTTCAGCGAGCGGAGCAAAATGCAGTTGTACCGTCTGCCTATTGTACTCATCTACCCAGTCCACTCGGAACACGTTGATGACAAACTTCTCGGTGGGCCAGTAACAGTCGAGGGGGCATTCCCCATGCAAAAAGCTAACATACCGCTTTTCCTGGAAAACCCCCGCCATCGCAAGGTCTTTGCAGCCGTCATTGACGTATTGCAGAATCTCTGCGTTCGAGAAGGAAAGGTCTTCGGAATCGGCAAGTCGCACGCGCAACTGTCGAGCTAGTTCCTCACTTGTCAATTGTCAACCCTCCTGTCTTTGCTGCTTCGGCTTTTACAGATCATCGTGGTGTCCTGCTTTGGAGATTGGATGTGTAAATGGTGGATTGGCGCGGGATAAACTGCGGTCCATCATGGCCCAGTTTACCGGCGAGATCGCGAGAGGCATTCAAGTAGGCTGCCATGTATTCACCCGAACCGCCCAGGCCCAGTCGCCGCATTGCGATCGCCGTGGACAGATCTGTCACCATGCCTTTCATCCAAAGCGGGAACGGAGCGTTCTCTGCGGTGTCCACCACCTCTTCTACGTAGCAATAGACCGCGTAGGCCTGGTCTGGGACCGGCGAAAGCTGCAAGCGGAGTAAGTTGTCTCCCCCGGCATTATCGAAGGCGTAGAGGGCTGGTAGGCCCGTTACTTCGCGTGCCGGGTCGGAAGCCAAAAGCGCCTCCAGTGATGTGGCGTAAAGTGTAGCGTCCCGATCGGGAATCCGCACGGTCCCCTCGATCACACGAATCGCGTCGGCGGGCAGGTCAATATATGTCTGGCCCGCAACGCAGTCCATTTGGCATTCGGCCCGCAGAAACTGCCAGCGCGAATCACCGCGCTCCAGGCAAATCGCCACCATTGCTTCCTGTACGGCATCGGCAATCAGCCTGGCGTCCATGTAGGTAGGTGGCGTTTTCGTCAGCCTGTGGTATAAATGCTCGATTGAACTGCGGATGTCAGCGACCGTTGTTGTCCAGGCGGCCATGCGGTTTCCTTCGGTTGATGTTTAGAATCGGTTAATATGAAGAGATACGCGGCCTAATGCCACATTGCGGTAAACATTGCCCACCTCTTCTGCGATAGCGCGGATATTCTTGCGCTCGTCTCGCGTCATGGCCTCTTGCTGCGCGAGCCATTCTTCTCGCAACTGGGCACGCCGTTTTTCCCGTTCTTTTAACTCATGGATGGCCTTGGTGATATGAAACGGCGCGGGAATAGCGTAAATTAAATAGCAATCTTTGCTGTTCAGGAACCATACTTGGCAAATGCGCTTTTTGATGTCGTAGCGAAGTTTCAGGGCTGATTCATCGAAAACATCCTGGAGTTGCGATTCGCCTTCAAATCCGAAATCATCGGCAGGTCTAGTCCACTTGTGCAGATACGCTTTCAGGTTCTTCACGTTCCCGTTCCTCTTCGATCATCTTGTTGAGCACCATGATTCCCACTTCGGCCATCTGTACGCACCTCAGTGTTTTCATGTAGGCCTGCTGGGCCTCCTGGCTCTGCTTTTCCAATTGCTCCAGGGTGGCCTTGCCGTCCTGAACATCGCGCTGGTGGCGCAATAGCATTCCTCGTAGGCGGTCAATCATTAGTTCTTGAACTCCTTTACTTCAACGAGGTTCTTAAGGGCCGCAATGGCGCCCGAAACACGCTGAATATTGATTATGGTCTGCCTGAAAGATTCCTGCAATTTGACCAATAACTGCTCGTGCTTCTCGATTTCTTTGAAAACCTGTTCTGTTTCCATAATTCCCTTCCGGTTAAAGTGAAATAAAGGGAGACCGGGACAATCCCAGTCTCCCGAATAGCCTTAAACTACGCGGCGGCTCCGAGTTTGGCCTCAGTACCGTCAACGGCAAACTTGTTGCAAATCCACGTGGTCGCGGACGTGCAAACGCAGCGGACCGTTTCATTGGCGCCCACTGCGGATTTAACAGCGGCTCCTGTGCCGCCATTGATGGCGACCGTGGCCGGGGCACTGCTCTTGAGGTTGTAGCCAGTGGCGTTCGGCAGGAGGTACACGATGTTGCCCGGCGTAGGCGCAGGCAGCGTGATCAACTTGTCCGCACTGTCACAGGTGATGGCGACAACACTGGTTCCATTGGCGATAACGCCAGTTCCGTCCCCAAGAGTGGTTGCCGTGCGAGCCACAGCGGCGGTCTGAATGCCCGTTGTAACCGTGATGGTGGACTGGGCCGTAACCGCGCCCGCCAAAACCGAGGTACCGGAGACATCCAGGTTTCCATTCAGGTCAACCTGGGCCGTGGTAATCTCGACTTCGCCATCCGCATCAATGTCCAACTGGCCATCTGCCGAGGACAAAATCTTCACGTTGGCATCGTAGAACTGGATGAATTCCTCACCCATAACAAGGTTCACGTCGGCAAACGTAACCGTCTTGGCGCCCGCGTCAAACTTAACGGTATCACCATCGGTAATACTCTGGAACGTCACGTCCATGCCATTGGTACCCGCGGCACCCAAAATCAGGTTTGCGTTGGCGTGGTCGGTACCCTTGATCAGCATAGCGTCCGTGGAGATCTGGTAGCCATAGGTGACGTTGGCACCGGCGAACTGAATTGTGGTATCCTCGAACAGCAACGAACCGTTGGTGTTGCCGTCCTGGTCCCATTTCATGTAGTCGCCTGCGGTGTCGCCATAGAAGATCGCGTCTTGGCCGGTTCCATCGGTTCCGATGGTCACTGCGCCGGTTACGGTCAGCTTGGCGCCCACGAGCAAGAGGGAGTCTGCACTCTGGTCCCACTTCATGTACGCATTTTCCGTGTCACCAAAAAGGGTCAGGTCGATACCTGCGCCGTTCACGCCAAACTCAATCCCTGAATCGGCGGTTGCTTGGGTCACTGCGAGCTTACTTCCGTCCCAGGACACGGCGATGTCGTCGGAATCGCCGAACTTGATGTAATCTTCGTCCTGGACCCGCAGGTCGAATCCGTCGAACGAGACCAGCAAGGCGGCGTCGTCGGTATCAAACTTGATCAGGTTGGTTGCCGTGGCGCCATAGATAACAAGGTCCTGGTTGTTGCTTGCGCCAACCTTGATTGCCGTGTTGGCGGCAGCACCGTCAACCAAAAGGTCCGTGCCGTCCCACTTGACCGTAACGTCGTTGCTGGAACCGAGGTTCAGCGGCTTGTTGTTGGCCAGGTCAACACTGGCAAAGGAGCCTGCCCCTGCCGTGGTAACTTTCCAGGTATCATCTGTACCCTGGATGTCCGTACCTGCCTGGGCTGCCTGGATGTCGATGGACACGCCCGTGCCTGCATTCTCGATCACGAGGACCTTTGCCGTCGCGGTGTCGTTCTGGTCCAGGGTAAGGCATACGCCGTTCGTGGCGTCAGCCAGTTCGATTTCGACTGGCGCCGTAGCCTTGGGGTCCAGTGCCACAGCAGCGGGGAAGCCTACGGTAACATTGCTGGCTCCCTGGGCCTTCCACGAGGCACCATCGTAGCACTTAAGCACGTTGTCCGTGGTGTCATAATAGACCATGCCTTCCGCAACAGCCTTGTCAACGGCGGCCAGGTAGGCACCTGCCGAGGCGTACACTCCGACCAGGTTGAAGTTTTCTTTAATATTTTTCTGTCTAATAGCCATAATTGTCCTTTGTAAGCGGCTGATTAAAGGCTCACCGCAGAAAAGCCCTTGGGTTTAGTTGGTTGAAAAACCCAGGGGCCGAGTGGCCCCCAGGCTTCGAGGAAGGGAACTACTCGGTGATGTTGATGAGCTTGATCTGCTTGTCGGGTTTCTGGCAGGTGAACGACCAGTAATCGACCGCGGTGGCAAACTTGCAGTCTGAATTTTCCTTCTGTGTCAGAATGCCGCCGCTGCCTTGTGTGAGCCACTGGTATCCCGAACGCCCCACGGGCCGGATGAACGCAAAGTCCCCGGTGTTCATCAGGAACCCGGTTCCGGTCTTAAGGCTGTTGAGCGAGGTCAGCATAAGCTGGCGATCGTGCAACTGGATACCCATGCCCTTGTAGCCGCCTACCCAATCCATGGCCGACATGGTATTAAACCGTCTGTCGTCCTTGGTGTTCAGGAAGTACTTGAGCATGGCTCGGGGCGTAACCACCAAGAGGTTGGGGTTGGCCTGGTACTGGTTCTCGGTCTCGATCAGGACGGTCAAGAGGGACTCTTCATCCAACTCGCCGCCGATGGCCGTCACGATGCTCTTGAGCGGCGTATTGGCCGCCAGGGTCCGGTCGGTATTCCAGATGTACTTATAAGCATCGCCCGTTTCATTGGCGCCTCCGTCGGCGGTATGGTCAGCGCCGTCGGAAACAAGGTTCAGCAGGCCGCTCGGTTCAAGACAGAACGTTCCTGCGCCGTGAATCTGCCCGTAGGCCTTCTCGCGCGTGATGATGTCGTTTTTGGCAATCGTGGAGCCTGCGGCAATATCCTGGGCAACGGTGATCGTTCCGTTGGTTCCTGTGCGCTTGTTGCCCTTTGTGACCGATGTAATCTGCATGGCGATGTTGGTGGCCGTCGCATCGTACTGCCGACACGTACCCATCGCAGCCGGATTGTGGACCTCAATCCACATGCCGGGTTCCAGGAACTGCGTGTCAAAGAACGCATCCCCTTTCACCGTGATGACATTGGTGGCAGCGTCTGCGGACACGACGGTGGCAATCTTGCCGCTTCCATCGCCCATCAGGATACGCTCAACGTCCAGTTTAGCCGAATCGAGCATACTGGTCATGTGGTCGTCCACGATATCAATGTACGAGCCCTGGCCGGACTGTACCGTGGCAAGAGCGGGGCCTGTGAACTCAACGTACATGTTGCTGTACTTGAGCCATTCCCAGCCCTGAATCCCGTCCACAGGTACCGATTTACGGAACGTGCCGCCCTCTTCCATGGGCCCGACACCGCCGGACCGCTGGGTCTTGAACGCGCCGATAATGCGCCGCCCAGTCGCGTCCAGCTTGGCCGCAGCCTGCTCGATCATTCCGGTAAACTTGTTGTCGAACCAAAGGGTGTTATTGAATCCGGGGAGATATACGTCTTTCAGGACGCCTTCCAGGCTGTCCAGGCTGGCGTTGGTGTAAGCACCAGAGTTCATGTCCACGCGGCGTACTGCCGTGGTTGGCATAGTCATACTTTAATTCCTTATACTACCCCTCGCTGGGCCAGGTAGTTCTGGGCCGCTTTCCGCATGTTATTCCGAGTGATCGGGGGCTGTGCGGGCATGACGGGAGAACCGCCCGTCGAAGGGGATATTGGTTGCACTGTTTGCTGGTTTGGTTGTTTCAGTGCCGCCATGGCCAACTGTTTGCCGTGGTTGATCAGATGCTGACGATACCTGTCCATACGCTCGGCGTTCTTGTTTGCGTACATCGCATACCCCTGCGGGGTCAGAAACGCCTGCGGGTTGGTGGTCTTCCTGGCCTCGGTGCCCAGGAAGTAGTCCGTGGAAGCCAAAAACAATTCTGCCTCCAATGCACGGACCTCCTCCGGGAGAGAAGTGTGGAAAGTGTCTGCACTGATCACGTTGCGAACAGCGGTTTCGCATTGCTGCAAAAGAGAAGCCTGCTGGGCCTGAGTCTGGCTCTGGTCGATGTTCTGTAGAACATCAGCCATTACGGAAAGGCCCGTGGCAAAATCCTCTTCGGTTGCGCCTTCTGAGCGCACCTTGTTAATGATCTTAGCCAGTCGTTCGTGCGGTCGTTCCACCGGGAGCGCGGGGGCCTGGGGCTGCGGGGCCACGCCTAGATTGCGAGCCACTTCGTCCTTGCCGATTACGCCAGCGATAAACTGGTCCGCAAAATCGCTTTCCGGGTCAATATTGAGGCCCTGGAAAACCTTGCGATACTTGGCAATCTCTTGCTGCATTCGCGACACTGTGCCCCGATCGTCGGGGACTTGGCTGGTGGTCGGTTCAGCGATTGGCTCAGGTGCGGGTTCGCCCTGGACTTGGACCGGCGAGTTGACTTGGCTTGGTGTCTCGATAGGGGGCTGCCCTTCAAGGCTTGGTTGGCCAGTTACTTCCATTGGGTACTACTCCTTAGTAGATTTATTGCTTCCAGCGGGCTTGGTCTTTGCCTTATCCTCGTTGGATTTTTTCTTGAGCATAATTTGTTCCAGCGTGTTGCCGCGGACAAACGCCTCAGCTAATGTTTGCTGCTGCGTGGCCATCATCTGCTGCTGCTGGAGAATCATTTTGTGTTCTTCGCAATGTGCCATCAGGGCCTGGGCCAGGATTTCCATGTGGGTAAGACCGGAAGCCTTATACTTCCAATACTTATCCATAATCCAGTTGCCGTGCTCTTCGATATGGACCGTGTGGTCGTCGAAGGCATTCGGATGCGGCACGTAAAGGAACTCTTCTATGATCGCCAATTGCTCGTCCGGGGTGAGCGTAGGCGGCAGCGGTGGAACCTGCATGGCCTGCTGTTCGGCGACCGCGAATTCCTTTTGGGCGAAATTGATCTGCTTGCTGTTGCGCTGTAATACGGCGTCAAGGTTCCCGGCGTCCATCTGCTTAAGCGTTTGGAGGCGCAGTTCCGGGGAATTGGGGTCCCCGAGGAGTCCCGATTGCCATAGCAGGAAGGCCTTCTCAGCCTCCAGCGCCTTATTGAGCGGCAGCGAGGAACCCGTCCGAACGGATACCGTGAACCGCCCATTAAGCTCTTCGGGATTCAAGTGGTAGTGAACCCAGGCGTTGTCGTCGCCCAGGATGGGCAGGACCCGTTCGCCATAGTTGGCGATCGCCAAAGAGAGGGCCTGGAAGACTACCTCTTCGTCCGCTTCGTCAAACCCATCGACCATTGGGCCAAGCTGGGTATGCGAGGCGTCTTGGAGCAATTGAAGGCCCTTGGCTGAATCCGGGCCGCCTGTGGGCGAAAAGCCGCGAGCGGGTTCCGGGAACGAAAAGGCTTCGTCGATGCTCTGCTTAACCTCGGCAATGTAGCCAAAGAAGGAACCGGGGATCGGAACACCTGGCTCCCGGCTGGGCTTCATTGGCCCATCAAATTCAACCACATTGCCCGCGCTGTTGCTGAGGCGCTTGACTTCGATATTGCAATCCTTAGGGGCCATGAATACCGAATTGCCCATGGCGTCGATGTTGTCGGCGACTATGCTGCGAAGGCGGTTGTACTCGCGCTGGAGCGGCCTGGCTTGGGTGATGCGGCTGATGGCGCGCGGGTTAATACCGACAAGCTGTATGGGCACTGCGGGGACAAACGGCAGCCGCTGGTGCGGATACGACTGAATCGGATAAGGCTGATTGATAATCACCTTGTTGCCGACCATCACAACGTATGCCCCCATGGGCATGGTAACGGAGGGAACGTGCCAGAATTCGTAGTAGTTGGCCGTCTTGTCGTCCTCGAACCCTGGGGTGACTCCCGGACTGTTGATGGCGTTGGTGATGTTGGCCGAAAGCTGGGCGAAGTCTCCCAGAATTTCCACCTCGAATTCATTCAGTCCATTATAGCCATCCTTGATACAGTTGGGTCCAACGCCCTGCAAGGCGTCCTTGCCGTACCTGGATTTGATCTCGCCGACAGTGATCGTCTTGGCATGGATAATCCATTGCAGCTTTTTAAGGTCCTTGCAGCGGTGATCAAAGATCAGTTCGCTGTTTGGCACATTATCAATGACCACCTCGCCGCGGAAGACCGGCTGGCCGGGCTCCATGTTTGGATTGAAGCCTTCTTGGTCTGGTTGGGGATTGTATCCCTGGATTTCAAAGTAGGGATTCCAATAGATCTTTCGCCAGCCTGTTCCCGCAATGTCGTACCAGAGCACGGCCCCCTTGCGTCCGAGGTCCCTACCGTTTACCTTTTGGAGGTACTTGATAATACGGTCTCCGGCCTTAGCCGTGGCCTTGTCCGTCTCGTCCGTGGTGTCCGGGATTACATCGTAGCGAGGCGGTGTTTTGCTTGCCACCGCCATATCATTGACAACCGCAGGCAGAATCTTGTTTGCCACGATCGGCGTTCTGTAGGTTTCCGGCAAAGGAACAATGTGACCCTGTTGGACCTGAATGTTCTGGTGGCCGCACAGGTAAGCGATGTTGGCCCGTATTTCGACCATACCGGCCCTGCGGTATTCGCCAAAGGAATGGATTCGTTTCAGAATCAATTCGGCCATGATGCGATCTTCTTGCGGCATTCCTTCCGCAAGCATGGGCTGGCTAGCTGATAGGTTTTCGATTGTCATAGGTATTGATCTGTGCTTCCGTAATGCCATCGTTGCCGTTGATGCGGTACATGCTGCGGCAAATGGGGCAGCCAACGGCTGCGTCATAGGTATAAACTGTCATGCCCTTGTGGACGATTTCCAGAATAAGTGATTCGTCCTGGCCGACATGAACGGGCACGCGCTTGCACAAAAGCCTGAAACATCGCTTGCAGCGGACTAGTTTGGCCGATTTAGATTGAGTCATTTTCCTTTTTGTCCTCGACGACCCCTAACCCCCCCACGGTCTGCTGCACCTTGGCCATGTCCTTCGATAGGTCCGGCCTTAATGCCATCAGGGTTAACCAGCACTTCTTCCAATACTCGTCCAGATACTGATTCCACGAGCTCGGATTGAACCAGGGTACCTCCGGATGAGGCGTTTTGCGCGCTGCTTCCTGAGCTAGTGTTTCCCTGTGCCCCATTGTCACTGGGACCGATTGGGTTTCCTTCTTGAACCAATTGTTCATCTTCTCTTCCTCTTGTTGTGGGGGATGTCATACTAATAAGGCAGTCGTCGCAAATGTAACGCCGGTCCTTGTACGGGGAGCTAATGGAGATATACACGCCTGTTTTCCTTTGGCTGCACATTGCACAGGTTCCCCGGCAATTGGCAGCTATGCGATAGCGCATCTTCATAATGGTTCAACCTTCCTCTTTTGATTACTAATGATGCCTTCCAGGAAACGATTCATCATGCTGCGTTGCTGGGCGCATTCGTCCGAAGGCTTGAGAATTTTCGGTTTAGGTTTCTGCGGATAAAGCAGGGCGCCGTGATAAGCCAACATAAGAGCCATAACGCAATCGTCATTGAGCCCCGGCGCCGCTCCTGTTTTCGTGCGGTCTTCAATGTAAACATAGCTCCCTAGTTCCTCCAGTGTGGTGCGATCATTGATAACAAGGTCGTCGTTCTGTAACGCATGTTGCATTTCCCGGATAAGTAACCACTTGGAGGCCTGGGTGGTTTGGAAACCGAACTTGCTGGAAATATTGGGTGCTTCATCCAGATGCTCTTCCGCTTTGTAATTGCGCGGGTATTGGTATTGCTGAACGAGGGCATCTTGAACAGCATTTCCTGGATAATTGGTTTCCACGACAATTAGTGCGGTGTTGTAATAGCGTCCCAGATCATTGGCGAACTTGCCGCAATCCACCACGCTCCACTTCGCCCTGAACTTTGCAACCTGCTCAAACGGCAAGCGGGCCGAAAGGACCTGCATTACGGTGTAGTCGGTGGAAACCCCAGTCGAGGTGTCAATGCCGATTACGTAGCGTTCTCCGGCCTCCGGTTTCTTCCAAAGCATGAGCGGGCCGTTTTCTACATCCTTAAAGAAATACACTAGGCGGCAACCTCCAAAATCCCTTCCTGCGGCTCGATGCCAAGTTCTTCAATGCGGGCCAGTCGCGGCAAAAGGAACTTGCGCCCAAAAACAGGACAACCGCCAAACACCACGTACTCGCCGTCAATACGGGTCGCTCGCTCTTCTTCCGGCAGGGTGATGGCGAATTTCTCTACTTCCTCGATTGGGATGTATGGGTTTTCGCGCATACCGGCGAAGGTCCTATAGACATCGGCTCTCTCAGAAAGGGCTTTGAGCCATGCCGTGCCTCGCACCGGGGTTGCCGTGACCCACCAGATGCCCGCAAGGTCAACCAGGCGAGCCTCCATTTCAGAAAACAGTTCTACGCGCTTGGGTTCCTCGTCAACCCAGGCCCAACTGACCTTGGCGCCCTGGAACTTTTCCGGGCCCATTTCCGTGGACTTGAATACGATTTTCCACTCGCGTCCATCGCCGTGGCAAATCCAAATGTTGTCGTTCTTATAGAACCGCGTCTTGAAGCGCGAGGGCAAATACCGCTCAAACATCGGGCGGTCAATGTCGCGAATCATGGGGTTGTCCAGGCCAATAATCCAGCCGACCCCGGATTCCGGGAACTGCCTTGCTGGGTGCTGCCCTGTAACGGCCAGAGCGCATTCATAGGCTCCCTGCTCGCTTTTTCCAATGCGGTTGGCTCCTAAGGCCACCCTGCCCTTGTAATTCCCCGCGGCCATCATAAAGTGCCATTGCCAGCTTGGGGAACCGTCGGAACGGTTAAAGTATGGTAGGTATTGGTAGTACGGTTCCTTCGCCCTCGTCACCGCTTCCTTCAACAGAGCCTTGTTCTCCGGGCTGGCTAACCACGCCGGGTTGGCCACTAAGCTCTGTAATTTCTGCAAGTAGCTCTGCATCTGATGCCGAGGCAAGATCGCCTGCGATATTGATTTCTCTTGGGGCGTTATCGCCATACACGTTCCCTATCTTCTCGATGGCTTTCATTTGAGTGACGTTATCGTCCACTTCTTCTGCGAGTCCGCCGATATTAATGCTTTTCTTGGCGTGGGCCAGGTCGATCAGTTTGGCGACGTAATCGTCCACGGTGAATCCTTTGGCCTCCAGGGCCGCAAGGACCATATCGCGGTACACAGGCTTGCGCTTTGTGCGCTTAATGGTGTCGCGAGATATGCCTAATTCTTTTGCGGTTTTGTCCAATGTCTTTCCTTCAAGGGTATGCGCTTTGAAGATTTGCAGGTCGCGCAGGGTTGCCACGTTTCCGTCGAGTTTAGCAGGCATGGCTACCTCGCGATTAAGGCCATGGCAAGGCCCACGATGATGGAACTCATGGCGCTAAACATAAACACCACAACCCAACTGGGGCGCCCTAGCAGGCTGTCGCGTATCTCTGTAATCGCGTCTTTCATTTCATCCCAGCCTTTTTCCAAGTTGTCAATACGGGCCTGGTTCTTGACGCCAAGAGTGCAATCGTTCATTACGGAGTCCCTGGTTAGATGCGTCGAGGTTGCGGGTTAGCGTCGGTGTAGGTGCGGCCCGTGCCAAGATTGAAAAGGACTGGGGCAACGTCTGGTGTGGTGGTTTTTGTTACTGTTGCCTTGGTGGCATGGTAGATAGAAAGGATACATTCGCGAATGTAGGATGCCGGTATTACGACAAGCCAATCATTGCTGACTGAATGCTGAGTTGCCTGAATCGCCCCAGCTGCCCAGGTTGTCGATGCCGTGCATGTGCCATCTGCGGCACTGAGAATGTTGCCAGTGGTCCTTTCGCGAAGAACCACAGTCACTGCGGATTCGCCATTAAAAGGGATAACTAGGGTTTGTGCTTGGTGTTTCATTTAGTGCTCCTGGTCTAGTTAAGATATGTTCCCCGGTAAAGTGCGCCAGACCGTGAGCCCGGCGTGGATAATTGCTCAACTTCATCGTCTCGGATTCCGCCATTGATCAGGTTGAAATCGGTCACATACAGCAGCGTGTAATCGTTATCCGATGAAGACATGTCGGGGTAAAAATTTAATTGATATGTCGTTGCCGTTGGACCAAACATGCCTGTGATATCCATTGTACGCCATTGGTTCTCGACAAAGCGATATGTACCAGCCCTACTCAATGTAACGGCGCCTGGACTTCCGTAATATCCCAAAACGGTAGCTATTGTCTTTGTGTCACTGCATGCGGAATCGTGATAGACCTTGCAACTGTAATTAAATAACCCATTTTTAATTGCCACCTTTTGGGCAGCAGTAAGCGTGGGCATGTACTTAGGGTAGCCAGGAAGTCCAGTTGACTTGTTAATTACACGGAGGACTTTGCCGTTACCGCCCGTAGGGTCATCTATAATGTCATTGATGTTCATACCGTTAATCGTGGCAGTTTTTTCACCACTAGCAACAATCTCGCCGATTTGGAAAATACCCGCCGCCTGGTTGACAGCATCCACCCGAACGTAACCAATAGCGGTCCCATCCCACGCCCCTGACACCAATTGACCAACCTGCCGCGCTACGGCTACGGCACCGGACGTTTGCCCCGTTATTACATCGTTAGCGGCGAATTGAGCAGACCCAGACGTAAACGCAAGAATATTATTGTTTGCGCCCGTTTCAATGTCCCAGCCTGCGAACCCATTAGTAAAACCACCGTTTGTGAGATAGCTAGTCCCAGCTTTCTTGTGATATGGAACGCTACCGCATACGAATTCAGCATAAGCAGTCGTGTCGCCCAAGGAATGCAGCCCATAGCGAGGAAACCGACCGAGCATTGCCCCGCCGTATTCAAACAGAGACGATTCCAATCCATAATATTGTTGTGCGGCAGGTGTCACTCCTACTCGCGTTGGGTCGAAGTCTTTGCGGTAAATTTGTTTTACCTTTGCATACGAATCGTCTTGTGGGTCAATGCAATAAATTTCCACATATGCATTCTGACTTGCTAATAGACTATCTGTTCCCCACGTCGAGGCGTTTGTAAGATAGACCAGTCCTCTCTTATCCACACCACCATACCAGCCGGTATTATCTAGGCCGCTTGCGAGGGTAGAATAATTGCCACAAGGATGAACTGCTGTATCGTAGAAATCTACCTTGATAATGCTCTGTAATTCCCGAACAACACAATCGGGCCAGTAATAAGCAACCTTGCCGTCAGGAGAAACTAAATCCACTGTTCGTGCTGTCTGAGTATTGCCTATCAGTATGTTATTTGTACGTACAGTTCCAGACCATGCGGCCCTGTCTCCTTCACCTAAAAGCCAATTCGTATCATACCAAGTAGATGGGGATTCTATCAGCGTGGGCAGATCGGCGGTCGAGACAAAAAGAATACTGCTCTGTATGTCAGTGTCACCGGTAAAAACATATAAACCCTTGCCGTGAACATAGGTACCACCATGAAAATGCTTGATAGCGTCACAATTTGTATCAAATATTTTGTACCATGTGCCAGCATCACCTGCTTGTGAATCTACTGGCTGGGCAGAATACCAAATGTTGCCTCCAGCATCACCAGTGAGCCCGGAAGCGTATTCCACACACAGCAACATCCTGCGTTCAACGTCGCCCAATGCATCGTCGGGGCTATTGATGGTATGTCTGCCGCAATCTATTAAGCAACGTGACAAAAGAGTGCGATGCACAGGCTCTAGGGCACATACAGCTGTAAACGCTGTCGTCCCATCGGATTTGCACAGGTTGTTCGCCGTGGAACTCTCGACCTGAGCGAAGACGCCCACATCGTCAATGCCCCACATCTGACAAACATTGTACCCCATCGGTGTTGCAGGTCCGAAATACGTATTAACGCCATCGTACACAGTGCAGCCGACCGCAGGATTGCTTATCTCGTCTTGCTGACCACTGAATAATTTTCCGCGAAACACACAACGCGGAGCGTCTGTTTTTGCGGCCATCGCGGAATCATTTTGCCACACTAGGCGACCGTGAGCAAGTTGAAGTGATAGTGCGCAAAGGATAACAAGTAACAATTGTCTCAAACTATCTCCCAAATACCTTTTTGTAGAACTTTTCAGAATCAACAGACCGCAGAATGGCAGAACGAACCGAACGCGCTTCCAGGTGAGCCACCCAGGCCTCTTGGAAGAGGTCCTCGCGCATGTTCTCAGGCACCTCAAGCTCATCCAGCAATCGGTTGATCATGCGGTTTACTTGCTCGGTGGTTGCGGGTTTCTGTTGGTCCATTTGTTTTTGCTTTTCGCCTGAGGTCACGGTGAGAAGGTTGCCTCGGCTAATTCACATGCACCAATCGGAGTTACGCCCCATGCGGCACATGATAAAGTTGATTATGTCCTTCCCTATATGGGAGCCTCATTATAACCTTTTTTGGAGGCCAAAATGCGTAAGTGCTTACGCCAAAAGGAATTAAAAAAATTTGCAAAGTTATGAAGAATTTTTGCAAAAGTTATCATTTCCGGCAAGCGTAGTCGCATTCTTCGTTATTACACCAATCATGGCGACTGGATGCGACAACCATTGAGCCGCATTTAGGGCATTGGTAATTGGCCAGCCAGCATGTTGTTACCATGTCCGGCAAGTCAGCCTTGGTGAAATAATGCTGTTCAAGGTGATGCAGAATATCCCCGGCGAATTGCTGGTTGTCCGCCTGGACCGATTCGGCGTATGCGCGAAATGCTTTGCGCGCGTGCGGGTCGGTATCAAGGCGAAGTACGAAGTAGTCGGCGTTTGGGTCTATGCGGGAACCATCTACCTTTTGAATGATATATTTATGGCGCAATCCGCCATTTTTGTAGCTCATGTGTATCCCTCCTAAGCGTCCCTTTTATTGTAACATGCGTTCGGCAAAATCTCCCGGCGCGTCACCTAGTCCCTTATCGGCTAACTCGCGGCGAATGTTCATAGGGAGAATGGCGTACAGGTCCGTAAGTCTCCATTGGGCTCTGTCAAGTGATTTTATAATTTGATTGATGCAGGTCCAGCAATCGTGTTGGTCTCCGGTTCCAGAAACACAGCAGTCTCGCATATCTATGAGGATGGATTTTATGGTTTTAGATTCGTCTGGCATTTTGGTTTTCCTTGTAAAGCCTTTGTGGCAAATTGCCGATAATGTATGTAGGCGATTGGGTAATTCAGGAAGTCGCTTCACGAAAGGAGCACCGGGAACATCAACCGTTAACCTTTTTTGGAGGACTTTCATGCATGAACTAATTTGCCTGATAGGCTTATTGGTCGCGCTGTCTGTAGTGCGCCGATAAACCTTCGGCGGCCCCCGGCAAGCCCAGGGGCCGCTTTTGTTTCCCAGGCTACTCTGACTGCACCCTTAGTTCTGCAAAGAATGCATCCATGTAAGTTGCCTTCGTCTGCCCTTCTGTGCGAAACTTGTTAAACGTTCGTGCCTCGAAGTAGGGTTGCGATAGGGCTGCTAGAAACAGTGCAATGATTCCAATTACAATAACAAGCAGTGATGTGTTTTCTTTTTCCATAATGGTCCTTTTTGTTTGAGTGTGGGGAATGGGACCGCCTGCCTGAAAGCAAGCGGCCCCGGTGTTTACCATTTACGCCGCACTTTGGTCTCGTCGATTGATGCGAAATCCCAGGTGCGCGTATTGTTCAGGGTTGGAAGGTCGTCCGTTTCAAACAAATCTGGCCTAATGGCCTTGAGGCTGCGTAGAAGTTTGCATATCGCAGGCTGACTAATGCCCATTTCCGCGGCAGCTTCTTCCTGGGTGAGTCCGTGGATGTACGTGTGCCGATAAGCTTCGATCTGTTTCGGGGAGGGAAAGCCAATCCTGGTTTTGCATTGTGGGCATTCGAGTATCATGCGGCCCTCATGCAGGGAAGGGAGGCAAGAATGGGCGTGATCGTAATATTGGGGCCCTTCTCGATGTCTAGCACCAAAAGGCCCACGTTGATCGTTGCCGAACAGCGCCTGGCGCCATACTTGCTTCCATAGCCCTGCAATGCGGGTGTGCTGAATGCCCGGACAATTTGCCCGCCGGTTTCACTGGCGCACTGAGCGAACTTGTGAACGTGCGAGCGGATAAGTATGTCAGCCCTGGGCTGTTCTCCCTTGTCGGCCCAAAGCTGATTGTAAAGGACCTCCTTGGCAAGGTTGGTATAGATGCCATAGGGGACCTGGGTTGCGCCAAGATGGTGTTTGCAATCAATGACCCAACCATTGGCGTGAATCCATTCGTGCGAACCAATGGTTGCGTGAAAATGCTTGGCCACCTGGTCTTCGTAGTCTTCCTTGTCACCAGTGTGGTAAGCTGTGCCATACGTCATTGAATACCTCTTGGCATCAGTGATCTCGATGGCCTTGATGGCCATATTGACCTGCTCATTGCGGTCCACTTCGATTAACTCGGTGCCGCCTGAGCGGGTACCCGCGCCATCAATCGCATCGCCGTTGACGATCACGCGGTCAATGGGGCGAAGGGATTTGATGGTCTTGGCGTACCAGTCCCAAAGCTGGGATTGAAATTCGGCAGCCTTGGAAAGGCGCCTGCGCCCTTTGACGGTCTGGCGCTGGTAATCAGGGTGGGTAAGGCCCACCAGGTGTCCGCAGTGAAGATCGGACAGTACAACTATTCTCATTAGGTTCCTCCGGTGTGAGGTAAATGAGGCGGAGCCCTGGGCGGTATGGGTAAGCGCGTCAGGACCGCCGCCTCCGGTGTTTTACAGGGATACAGCGGCGATGGCTGCCAAAAGCAAGAGACTCAGCGCAAAGATGAGTTGTAGGGTATCATAGCGCGACATATCGTCCTCTGTGTGATTTATTCATTGTAGGTAAACGCGCCCATTACGAGGGCAACGAGTATCCAGCAAACGAGGAATTGGAAAAGGTTGTCCGGTATCATGCTGCACTCCGTACTAGGGCTTGCAGGAGGTCCTCAAGCTGCTCCACCGAAAGAACAATATTTTCGGCGTGATAGGCAAGCCAGGGATGGTCTTGCTGGCCATTGGTGCAGCATAGGTAAACCGGAACGCCCAGGGTGTAGGCGTACGCGATTTCCATGATGGTTCCATAGCTGAGGTTGCCGTCCACGAAGGCTACTACGCCGTCACAGGAAGCCAGGGCCTCTAAGTCGCGAAGCACGATAGAGGCAGGGTCGCCGTGGTAGCGCTCGCGCTTTCCGGCGTCGATGGCGTCTATGTCGTCACGCACAAGGTCATAGAATGGATTGACCAGTTCGATGCCCAGGGTTTCTTCGGTTTCAAGCTCCCACTGCCGTCGGCTGAGGCGGGAATCAAACGGATGGGCTAGGTAGAAGCGGGGTCGCGCTTTCATAACTCTCCTCCATAATGTTGAATGTTGCATTGCGAATGAATTGGTCCAGGGCCATGAGCGCGCGTGTGGCGTAATGCGCCAGTTCTTCAAACTGGACATTGCGGTCGGGCTCGTAGTCCTGGAAGGCCATGTAGCGAAACAGGTGGCGAAGGCTGTGGTCGATCTCGCTGTTGACTGAGATGCCGTGCCAGTTCTTGGAGCCGTATTTACCGGCGCCCTTGCCCATGACTTGCGCTATGGCAAGGAGGGCGTGGAATGGAAGTTCGGTGGGAAGTTCCTTAATTGAGGTTTGCTTGCCACCCTCCGGTGTTGTGGTAACGTCGTCGGTTTCCCGATAAAAATTTTGCAAATCCATGGTTATATTGCATCCTTGAAGTAATGTTTGCATTTTGCAAGGAATCTATTCAGCCTATGCTGAACCGCTTGATGGCTGATAGAGAGGCGGCTGGCTGTTTCCTCCAGCGTGTACCCCTCCCAGTATCTCAGGCGGAGTGCCTCGCTTACTTTGGGTGAGGGTTTTACGTGGGCTATGGCGGCGGTGATGTCGTGCTGCGCGTCAGCGGCCTCGAAGCAATCTGGTTGCCGCTTTGTGGGCTGTGGAAATTGCCAGACTTGCGACTTGTATGTAGCTTCCTTGCGGATGTGGTTTGTCATGCCCCACGAGTAGTTCCTTTCTCGGAAGCGGGGTTCGTTCTTTCCAAACCTCGCGTGCCAGAGCCATCCAGCGTTCATCAGGTCGTGAACACTAGTGTAGGTTCGCTGCCATGGGGGCAGGGTTGCCCATCTCTCGCGGGCAATGATCTCCAGCCTGCGCAGATCGTTGGCTTCTGCTGTATTGGCATTGTTGTTTAACATGTTCGGTCAGTAGGTTTGGGTTAACTTGGGTGTAATAGCATTCCCTGCATAACAATAATCCATCCATGTTGACGAATGCGTCCGCGCCGCATTCACAGCGGTACCTGCTCATAATACGGGAGCCTCTTTAGTTTTTGGGCGAGGGCGTTGCAAAGCTCCTGCAATTCCTCCGGTGTGAACTGCTTGGGTTGCTTCGACAGGCGTTTAAGCTCGTCAATTACCTCTTGGCCATATTTCTTTTGCATGAACGGGTAATACTCGATCAGGTTGCCGTTGAGGAAAATGTTGCAACGGCGGCATTGGGCGTGCGCATTACGTTCGTCATACAGTACGGAATTATGGCGACCCGGTACAAAGTGGCCGCATTCAAGCTGAGAATAAGGAAGCACTGCCCCACAGGAGCAGCACTTCCCGTATTCCCCGGTGTCTTCATTTTCAAGGCAGTCACGGCGCCGGATATAATGCGAAAATATCGTGTTCGCCTTTCTCTTGAGCGCCGTGATTGAGGGTTTTTTCCTCTTGGCTGCCTTGCGTTTTTTAGCCAAACGGGCCCGCTTCCTCGGAGTCCTGGCGTTTCTTGCGAGCGAAGACGTTGATGTCGCCAATGGCGAAGATCTGGCCCCACATCTTTTCGCCATCGACAAAGAGAACGCCGATGGGGTCCCAGTGGGTTTTGTCTGGGTCGTTGCGGTCGGGCCGCGGTTTTACAATGTCGTAAAGTTTCATAGTTACTCCATAGAGTTAGTGTTAGCCTGCATCTGCAAGCCGTTCAGGGTCCACCTCGTTCGGGTCGGGGATATATAGGCCGAATTCCTCAGCCGCCCAGCGTTTTACTTCTTCGAGGAACAGGTTAAAGCGGCCTGTGCTAACCGTGGTTTTGCTATAGGTCTTGCGCAGTATCCTGTCCTGTACGTGGACGAAATCGGAAAGAAACATGTCACGCAGGACGACATCCATTTCATCGCGCGTGAAGCCTGTATAGGCCGATAGAATTTGGAGGACGACTCCGTAATAATAGGCAAACTGCGGATTTGACGTAGTACGCTGCCAATTTTCCACAGTTACCGCCAGGAACGGACCCAACACCTCTGTGTGTTTGCGGAATCCTTCCGGGTCACACAGGGTAATGTGTCCGCCCTTGTTAATCGCTCGCCATCGTTTTTTCATCGGGGTCTCCCTCTGATTCAATGGCTAAGATTTCCGTTTCGGGCATCAGAAGCAGTTCTTGGCCTTGGTGTTCCACAGGAATGCCCGAGTAGCTGCTGAAATATACCGTATGGCCCGGCTTTACTGCCATTGGGCTGCGAGCGGGCGCATCGCCGATGGGCTTACCTGGCCCAACGGCAACCACGGTGCCCTTGTCGGGGCGCTTTTGGTTTGGGAGTAAGATGCCTCCCGTTGAGAGCTTGTTTGGGTCGCAGCGTTCAATCGCGACCAGGTTGCTTAAAAGTTTCAGTGTCATGCTGCTGCCTTTTCTATGGTGATTGTTTGCAGGATGGCCTTTTCGTCTTCGGGCGTTTCCGGCCAGTGTCCCAGGGTTGCATAGACCAGTTTAGCCAAAGAGGCAGTGGAAATATCTTTGCCGTTTGGCACGTTTTCACTGACCCAGTTGGCGATCAGGTTCATGCTCTTGACATTCGCCTTAGACATAGGCGGCAAGTCGCTGAGTGATGCCTCTTGGTGGGGGTGTGAGGGGGCCTGTTGGAGCGTCTTGGCTTCTTGTTCAGCAAATTCCGCCTTCATCCTGGCCACGTAGCGATTGTCGTCGTAAAGGCCTTCAAATACGTCAGAACTGAAACCTAATTTAGATAAGCCCTTGGTGAGCGCGTCCGTGGCGACCTTCTTGACGAAATCTTCATCCACCTTAGCCTTCTCGGATACGAAGATGCTTGAATGGATGGGCAACATTCCCTTGCCGTCTGTGGCAGGGTAAAACAGAATGGCCCGGTAAATGCAAATGTTGTAGGCCTCGAAGATGGTAAAGTGTTCATCTTCGACGCCCCACGAGCTACCCATTGGGCCCCAGAGTTCGGTAGCTCGCTTGACGCGGGATTGGGCGCAGATGGCAGTGAAGCCTCCGCGCTGACTGACGTGCTTGGTGTGCTTTGGGTCTGTTTTACACACCTGTTCCCAAATACGCATATTGGGATTTGGTTCTGCCTTAGAAGACATTAAACGTCCTTTCTTAGTATAAGAATGTCTGCGATTGCCTTAAAATGTTTCCGGGTCATTGGGTTCTCCCTGGAGTTCGGAAAGCGGTACGGGCTTCCAATAGAGATCGCGTTCAATTGGCAGCGCGTGTATGCCTGTGCAGCCCTGCTTGGCGGTTTCGAGTTCGCGCAGGGTGAAGTAACCGTACTCGAATTCAAAGCCATCCACGGCACCCCAGAACAGCCAGTCGCCGTCGGGTTGCTTCTCGCCTTCGGCCACGTACCAGGTCCAACTTCCGGCAGGGTCAAAGAACTTGACTGTCGCAATAGGCGGCTGGTTGGTCTGTTCATAGTGGTAGAGGGGTGGGATGAGTGCTGCAATTTCGGGGGTGAGTAATTGTGGGTTCATGCGTTTTCCTTGTGTTGAGTTAGTGTTTATTGCTGCGTAACGTTGCATGGTCCCTTCCGGTTGGATTTAGTGAGAGCGTGCTTGACGGCGTTTCCGAGTACTTCCTTCGGAATGTGTACGCCGTAGTAGTAAGTGTCATAACAGTACTGGTTTAGTTCAGTCAGAAGTGAGTTGAGGAATGTCAAGTAACTGTTTATTGTGACCTTGTAGTCACCATCTGACAGTTTCTGGTAACTCATGCGGCCTCCTGTTGCAGTTGCTTGGCGTAGGGGCAAAATTCTCGCACTATGCACCAATCGGCGCATCGTACGCATTCGCCTGGACGCAATTCAATGGAGTATTCTTTCCCCAAAGAAATGCCCTTCTCTCGCATGTAAGCGAGAAGGGCGTTTCGTGAGTCTTCCACTTTAACAGCGGTCTTCCTGCCTACCTTTTTTAAGGCAAAGGTGGGTTCCTTGGCCCACTTTTCCTCTTGGGCACATTCGGTCGGCGGCTGCTGGTGTTGCTGCACACGGGCCCTGACATAGGCGTCCTGTTGCTCTGGCTTCCAGAGTGGTATGGGAACCGCGACAAGCCTGCGGCGCGGGTAGTCCTGGCTGCTCATCATTTTGTATTTGGACCAATCTTTGATGAATGCCCAGATCACTAATGATTTAACCGGGATGTTGTTTTGCCTGCATAGCCATGCGTAGGTGTTCATGCGGCATTCCCAGTCCTTGGTATCCCTTTGTAGTAGCTTGGTAGCCGAAATACTCTTATGGTCTTCCACTTGCTCAATGGGTTTCTGGTAAAGGTCCATTTGGCCGGTAACGTTGGTTCCGTCGCAAGTTGCCCAAAGGCGTTGTTCGGCCATATAAGTGTCTTGGTCTGTATAGCTTTCCAGGAACCTATGCCAGGCGGTTCCCATGAGAGCGGGGATGGAGTTTTCGATGTCTTGGGAGCATTGGTCCCAATGTTTCATTGTGAGATATTTAATGAGGGGAGCATCTACCAGTTCGCTGACCCTTAAAATGTCGGGCTTGGGTTGGTATATTTGCTCATTAGCTGCTTTGATCAAGCAGGCTGGGTATCTTGAAGGTTGGGCGGAGATTTCCACTGTCGGTCCTTTCATAAGTTGGTTCTGTAAATAAAGTGTATTTGCCGAGGAACATCATTTGCGAAACTCCTGTTTCTCCGCGTCGATTTTTGCCCACGATCACATCGGTGTGGCCGTTTGCACCGCCATACATGTCCTTGCGGTGAATAAGGACCACGATGTCAGAGTCCTGTTCGATGCTGCCTGAGTCCCTAAGGTCGCTGACCCTGGGTTGGCCGCCATCGCGTCCTTCTGGCATTCTGTTTAGCTGTGCTGCACAGACTACCGGAATGCGAAACTCCAGGCCTACCTGCTTGATCGCCTGGGAAATGTCCGTGGCGCGTTCATTTAGCGAGGAACCGCGTTCGGAAGTCATTAGCTGTAGGTAATCAATGAAAATAGCCTGAACCCCATACCGTGCGACAAGCTGCATGGTTTTGAAGCGCAGGTCAGTGGGTGTGAGCCTGGGCGTGTCGTCGATATAGATAGGGTGGCGCTTGAGCCATTGGCGGGCAAATTCAATCGCCTGTTCCTGTTTTTCGTTCAGGTTGTTTTGTAGGGCTGCCTTGAGGTCAACGCGGGCCAGTGAGCATAGCATTCGCTGCTGTAGCTGGTCGCGAGGCATTTCCAGGCTAAAGATCGCTACGGGGATCTCGCGGCTGGCGATATTAACAGCGATATTGTTGAGTAGGCAGCTTTTCCCCGATGCTGGGCGTCCGGCAATGGTGATCATGTCACCGGCTCCCATGCCGTAAAAGTAGGAATCCAGGGACTGAAAACCCGTCGAGAGATAGGTCTGCTTGGCAAATGAAACACTGTCAATGTAGTCGGCTACGCAAATTACATCCTGTTTGGTGCATTTGCTGGTGATGTAATGCAGTTCGGTTTCCGTTTGGAGAATCTTGTCGTCCGCGGTGGCCGGTCCTGCCACAATGTCGCGAATCTTGCGGGAGTAGGTCAATAGCTCCCGTTCACGCCATTTATCAAAAACGATGGCGCAGTAGGCGTTAATGTTGGAAGATGTGGGTACACTTTCAGTGATGTGCGTTATCTTCTGCATTCCGCCTGCCGTATCGAGGCTGTCTGTGCGTTTCAGTTCGTCGCGTAAGGTGATGGCGCATGGGGTACAGTTGTTTTTGGCGATTTTCTTTATGGCATGGAACAATAGCTTGTGCTCAGTGGCATAAAAGTAGTCGTCTTGCACCTTTTCGATCACTTCGGGGATACATTGTGGGTACAAGAGCATGGCCCCGAGAATGGCTGCTTCGGCCTCTGGGGATACGTGCTTGTCCAATTATAGGCCTCCAACGATTACAGCGCCCTTAATAACCCCTTCGGTTACTTTTCCGGCGATTTCTGGGGTGTTGGGGTCGGGCCTTTGACTGATAAGGCCAATGGACATGCGGCTGTAGGGAGTGGTCTTATGGATGTTTTTGTTTGTGGTATAATACAAAAACAGGGTTTGACTGGTAAGCGACTCAAATACGAGGCCGTTTGGGTCGTGTATCTGCGTACGGTCCATGTTCCAGGCGCAACCGCCGAGCATGGCAATAATCAAGAAGGCGGCGAGTTTAGACATAGCAGGCCTCCATGGCGGCGCATTCGTGTTCCAGTAAAGCAATAGCGCGGTGGATGAATTGTTTTTGCTCTTCACTGTGCCAGGAATAGTCGCCTCCCCAATCGTGGCGATTGAAATATTCAAGTGCTTCGCGCGGGGAATCGAACCATATAACGCTGTCGCGTAATTCTTTGATAAGGTTATCGAGTCCTTGGACCGTGAAAACGGCTTGCAGGGCGTCGCAGCCCGAGCAGGAGCCCCAGCCGAATTGCAGGTAGCCAATCCGGTGGGCGTCTTGGTAGAGAACTCGTGAGTCGCCCTGGTAATCATCGTCGTCAACTTGTAGCAGTATGGTGCCAAAAGATTCCAGCATGGGCTGGTAATCGCGTGGTCCATACCCGCCGTCATAGTCAGGGTATAAATCTTTTGCTGTAAGCATTTGTTCCTCCGGTATATGCTCTGCCTGCTTGTTGCAGAGCTTTGTTGAATTGGCGGCCCAGGCTGTATCGGGATTGTCCCCTGTGGGCCGCTATGGTCTGTAATTGCGCGTCGTGATAGAAGATCAATACGGCAATTGCGCGCATGGTTGCGGAAAGTTTCCGCAAAAAAGTTTCAGCCTCGTCCCTATCATCCACTGCTTGCAAGAGCGGGTCGGGCTCAAAGCGGAAGTTGGAGCACTTGCATTGCTTGTATGCCTCCAGTTTGGCTTCGGCGTCGAGTTCCTTTTGCCGCATTTCAATCAGGTCTAACCAGGCTCGCCGTTTGATTATGCCGGGCGGAGCACTGGGGTCGATGTTCTGGCGGAAATAGATATAGCCAACCAGGTCTTCTAATTCATGTGGAAGCCTGAATTTGCTTTTGAACTTGCGAGCAGTGTTGGTGATAAGGGAGATCATGGCGCGGCGCCTATTGGTTCTGTGATGCGAGTTTTGTCCTTTGGGTTGACGCATGTTTCGGTGTCAAGGTCTAAAGGAATGTATCCCTGGGCATAAATGCGTAGGGATAGTTTGACTGGCTCTGGGACCTTGTTGTCTCCGAATGGCAATCCTGCCTGTGCGGCCCAGTTGCTGGTAAATTCCGAGCAGATCATACGGGGCGTGTTGATTCGCCATGGTAAAAAGAATGATGCGATCTCGGCCAGGCCATAGCCGGGGTTGTTAAGAACTAGCTTGTTGGCCCAGGTATTGGCTGTTGCAAGGGCCTGCGTGGTGATTTCGGTTTCATAGAAATACCAGCGGTTCGGGTGCTGGTCCAGGATTGCGTGGGCTGGGCGTACAACGACGCCATTGCCTTTCCTGTTCATGCCGCCGATCGCCCCCATTGTGGATGTGTAGCAGCGGCCAATAAAGCGGCGGTCTTTCATCCAAGGTTGAATGTGTCCATGCTTGAGCTTGTATTCGGCCACAGTAAAGCAATCGTCGTAGGGCTGCCATACCTCAGCATGGCTGCTACGGAGGAATGGCTTGAACCAAACGCCTGGATTCCAGATTGTGGTCCACAGGTTGATGCCGTCGTCAATGGCGTGGCCGTCGCCCATTTTTGCACGGTGAAACAAAAAACGTACTCGTTGCATACTTCTTCTCCGGGTTAGTATGGTGTTTAGGCCGCCTGGACCCAAGATAGGTCCACCGGCGTGTAAGTGTCAGGCTTGAGGACCTTGCCGCCTGCGTTGCGATGGACGGTTCCATCGGGCCAAACCTTGGTTATATTGGAGGCGTGAACCTCGGTGAATGCACGGTCGATGTCGAGGCCCATTTGGACCGCAAGGCCAAAGGTGACATAGAGCAGGTCGGCGATTCCGTCGGCTATGCCCACAATGTCGTGCTTTTGCATGGCATCGCTGAGTTCGCCAAGCTCTGAGTTAATGAGCGTGAGGCGCAGTAGCTGCTCGTCTGGCGGCAGAAGGGTTGGCTTGCTGCGAACGGGAACCCCAAAAGTTCCGTGAAATTGTTTTAGCATTTGTGCGTAATGTGTCATTGCTCTCTCGGTTAAAAATTGGCCGGTACTTACATTCCCGGCCCTGCTACATGTTGTTATTTTGCGTTTGTGCCTTCGATGCCACGGGCGCGGCGGTCTGCGGTGCGCTTGTCGAGCCATGACAGGGCTGACTTGCAGGCGAGGAGGGCATTGTGGTTTTCTTGGCAGGCGTGTGAGCCAGACTGGAAGCCTTCTAGGCGGTCGATCAGAACTGCCAAAAGGTCTTCGTTTTGGATTCCATCCACACCCTGAGAGACTGGGCCGTACTGGAAGTATAAATCTTGAGAAACGTTACAGTGTTCGTCCCGTATGGTGTAATGGTGGCAGGCACCGCCCGGACCGGGTTCGTCTAAACAGGCCACTTCGATTCTATCGCATCTAACAGGGCGAAGTCTTGCTGTTCCAGGTCGCATAAACGGTACGCGTGCTGTGTATGGCAAGTATGCTGATTCAAAGGCATCCTTAGGGGACCAGGATTCGTAGCCATCCTCGTACCGAACGAGGTAGCCGTCGTCGTATTCGTTTTCATTTTCTGGCATCTGCCAACTACGGTAGCGATTGTAGTCACTGCGGGTCATGGGTTGAAATTTAATTAACTTTACTCCGATTGCTTCTTGTGTCAGTTCCATTCTCTTGTTTCCTGAATTAGCATTGGGTTTGCACAACGGGGTGGCAGTACGAACCACGAGTTGTCTTTTTTGGCGTCATAGCCGCAGGGATGGTCTGGTTTTGCGGGTTTATAGCAGACACATGTGCGTTTGCATGTGTCGCCGATAAGTGGGCAGAATATGCGCGATGGTTCCGCGTTAAGCTGCGCAGCTTGTTCCGTTGCTTGTTCCAGCATCATTTGTGAAAATCTCCGGTTTGAGTTCTTTGATTCGCTTGGTCAGGGCGCGGTTAAGGGTTCGGAAGTCAATGGTTGGGTTTTTGAGCTTCCTGAGTATTTCCCAGATCTCCTCGGTGACAAAGTCATGCCATACGCGGCCCAGGAGTTGGGGGATTTGCTGGTTGGTCCATCCGTGGGTAACGTGGATGTTTGCCTTCACTTTTTCGATCAGGCTTACATCCAGGAAATCGTTGGCGATTGCATCCTCAATGGCTGTTTTGCTGTTAAGTAGCGGTGTTCCCATGGCAATGAGCGCCTTGGCTTTGAAATCATTGGTGACGATCTTGGCCCAAGTTCTGCGCCCGTAGCGGTTGCTGTATTGGTAGTTCTTGAGAACGATGCCTTTGCCAATGCCCCTTCCGTCCTGGATAAGGAATGTGTTGCTGTCTAAGAGGCGTGCCGCTTGTTCCGGGGTTGGGTTTTTGATCACAGCAAGCGCGGGAATGAGGTCGATGCCATAGGTGTTCAGGATGGGCATGTATTCATCGTAAGGCAGGTAATCCCCTTCGATGCCTGTGGCTGGCCTGGTAACGTCGAAGACCCAGAAGGTGTGCCATGCTTCTTGGCAATACGTTTTGAGTGTGTGTGGTACTAGCCATTCACCATAAAGGCGCAGGTGCGGGTAATCGGCAAAGAACGCCTCCAGAGCCTTGCAGTTGTGCATAGTAGCCTTGAAGCCATGATTGTCGTTGTTTTCGCCAAGATAGTGATTACGGCTTCCGAAGCGAATTTGGCCGTCTTCGTACCAAATGGAACCGTTGGCGCCGTCGAGCTTGGGGAATATATAGACCATTCCGTCCAATATTCCGTCAGTTTCGGCGGTTCCGAGTTTTTCAATGTGTTGGTATTTTACAAACATATCTTCTCCTTGGTTTAAGTAACGGCAGCATTGCTGGACGATTAACCCTTTTCCCGTAATCGGTACTTGACCAGCCGAGAGCGTGGGTGACGTAAATGCTGCCGATGTTTACAATGGGAGGGGCAGGCGAGCGGTCCCGCCCTTCCCCAAACGAGGTATTGCTGGCCTACAGTTCTGCGCGACAGCCAGCCCGCTGGCGTGTAAAGAGGTAGATCATTCCCCTACGCAGATTCGGCCTCGTTTTGTTTTGGTGCGGCAGGCCATGCCTTTTATTGACACCTAGCGCGCGTAACGTTTAGGCAACTGCCGCAATTTTCAGTGTACTTTCAGTGTACTATAGGCTTGACAATATGAAAAAACGTGGTACAATTTGTAACAGTTTGTAATGGAAGTGGCTTTTTTGGCAGAAAAACACGCATCAGACATATCTTCCAAGCTGGTCATGACGGTTCGATTCCGTTCGCCCGCTGTAGCACCGTAACTCAGGCTGCAACCTGCAATTACGGTACTCAGCCACAACGGACGTCTTTGGTCGTATACCAACGTATACCCAAATTTTTACCCAAATACTTTTGGGCAGAAAGGAGACGTCCAAGATGGCATCGGTGAGATTTCGCGACAAAGAACAGTACTGGGAAATTCGAAAGTACGTCACAGACCCCAAAACCCGAAAACCCCAAACCTTTACTGAGATCCTGCCGGCAAGCGCTACACGCGTCGATGTCGCCAAGGTCGCTGACCGGCTGGACCAGCAAGCCCAGGCCATCCGGACCGGCAAGTGGCGGCTGCCTGATTCGCCGCAGCGAGCCTATAACGAATGGCTCCGCTACATCGCCAACAAGCCCGTCGGCCGCAAACGCAAGATGCTCACCGCCGGTACCCAAAGCCATTACAAACGTGTCGTCGATGAATTCCTAAGCAGCCTGCCCGGCCGGATCAAACGCATTACCCAGCTGACGCCAAACCATGTCGAAGCCTACAATAACAAGCTGCTTGATCGCGGCCTCTGTGCCCGCACGGTCAACGCCAACCTGACGGCCATCAAGAGCTGGGCCTGGTGGCTCAACAGCATCTACGGCATTGAGAATTTCGCCGCTGAAGTCCTGATGTATACCGAAAATGAGCCCGACCAGCGATTCCTGACCGATGAAGAATACCCGGTCATCCTGGCCGCCGGCAGCGAAGTCTTTCGCCAGCGTTTTGAGTTCATCGGCAATACGGGCGTGCGTGCGACGGAATTCTGTCAGCTCCGGTGGAAGGATATCACACCGGACCGCCAGTCCATCAAGGTACACGGCAAGGGCAACAAGACCCGCTACGTCCCGCTCAATTCCATCTGCCTGCGGATCCTGGAGACCATCAAAAAGCAAACGCCTCCATTGGGTGCTAATCAAACTATATTCTTGTCAAAGAGCAATTCACACGGCAACCTGGGCGGGCCCATCGAACGGCGGGTGCTGCACCTGCAGTGCCAGCACGTCAATGAGACGCTCCACCTGGAGCCGTTCGGACCCCACGCCTTTCGCCATTACTTTGCAACGATGCTGCTGGTCAAAGGCGTCCCGGTCGCTCATGTGTCAAAGATCCTTGGGCATTCATCGATCAAGACGACTGAAACGATCTATGCCCACATCCTGCCCAGGCACCTGGCCGAAGTCACCGAATGCCTGTGCGGTTAATCACTGCTTCAAAATGCCGTGCCCGTCCTAACGGGCACGGCATCGGGTCTTTGCCCGCGTCAGCTCGATGATGCTCGTTACCCCGCTTGCGGCCTCTGGGCGTTTGAGGGCCTAACATCGAGCAGCCCACGCTATGCGTTTATGTCGATGCGGCGGTCCAGCTCCAACGGGATTATTTTTAATGGGCACCGCCGGCGAACAACCTTGAAACCCTATCCGCCGATTATTTGTGAAGCCGCGCTGCCCGCCGCATTTATTCAGTTTTCAAATATGGCTGTCTCTCCAGCCTGCCACAGTTTTTAGTGTCACTTTCGGGGGCTGTCTAAAACGGGGAAACTCGCCGTTTAGTTAGCCCTCCCCGAAATCCGCCGCCGTCAAAAGGGGTGACGAGCCCCGCGGCTTCACTAATGGCAGGGGCCGGACTCGAACCGGCAACCTCGTGGTTATGAGCCACGCGAGCAGCCAATTGCTCTTCCCTGCTATATAGACCATGCGGACCGGCAGAAGGAGGAGGAAGCGAAGGAGGACGCTTCCCAGGGCTATCCAGCCCGTATGGCAGAAGGAGCTATTAAATTTTCAATCAGCAGTTGTAATGCACTTTGATAAACCAGTCACGGATCGGGTACATCATGTCACCTTGGAAGCTGTCGCCGGTGATCCCGCCGCCGTTCTGGCTGCAATACTCATACTCAAACAACTCGGAGTCGCAGGGCTGCTTTTGAAAGCCATCCAGATCCGCCTCCGATTGCTTGACAAGTTCGGGATAAAACAGAAAAGTGCCGTCCTTGGCGGCCAGCCGTCCGATCTCTTGTAACGCCGCGATCAGTTCGTCGAAAACTCCGGACTGCTGCCCTTGATTTTCTTTAGGCCTCGGAATGCTTGCGGCTTCGTCGGACGGATCCTTGCCCTTGTAACACGTACCCATACATGTCGGCTCGCCGCACTCGCAAAGAGGTGACTCATTGTCAACGTCCGGTTCCTGATGAGATTTTTCCGCAACCTCGTAAGCCCAGTTGTGTACGGTCTGGTATTCCTTTTCGGGGGTCTCCATTACCACACCGCAGGCCAGACATCTCCGCCGCTCCCACCGGCAATCGTGCGTTTCCCATCTGTGTTCAACGGTCGTTTCGCCGGTGCATTCACTCGTTACCACATGACAATGTAAGTACTTCATTATTACTGCCTCCTTAAACTAAACCGATTATCCCAACGCCGCCTGCATCCCTTGCATCTGAACATCGCGGCGGGCTTTTTCCATCAGCCACATGACAAAATATTCGCGGCTCCAGCCTGGCCGCTGACTGTTGAGGTTGCTCTGCAACGGCGGCAAATGCCCGTCCTGGATCCGCCTTAAAACGGTGATGCGGCACATGCCGTATTGTTCTTCGAGGTCCTTGGGCGTGATATAGGGGGGATAGCCGCTGATGTCCAATTTCAAGTCCATTTGTTTTATATCCTTGACAAATCCAGAAATTACCGTATAATTTCAATCCTAATCGACCACAGGAGGGTCATCTCACTTACGCCAATCTTCTTCGCTGAGGGTTCTTCTTTTGCTGTTATTGGCGTCCTCGCCGCATGTGCTACTGATATATCGGTAGTTAAAACGGATTGCAAGAGTAAATTTTACCCAAGATAGCTATTTTTTACACTATTAAGATGGAAAATACACTAAGTGTTTATGAATTAAAGACTTGCGAAACGCTTAATTTTTCGCAGAATAATGAAATAATGATAGGGAAAAATTACAAGCTTACCTTTACTGATACAGCCCACAAGCTCGTGTGCAAGCTCATTGGTCACGGCTTCAACATACGCGATATATTAAATGCCGGCGTAGTTTTATTTGATAAGTCGCCCCTGGAACAACGGGGTACAGCTATCGCGGAAGCGAAAACAAACCGCGCACAAGAATTCGAAGACGCCCTTAGTGTAATCCTTAAATCCAACACCGAATTGCTGAGCCCACGAAAAGCTGAATTGGCCAAAGCAATTATAAATCTTGTTCATGACAACGCCGCACAATCCGCAGCTGCGGCTGATGAGGCCGGACATGCCGCTCAACGTGCTGCCGAAGAACAGAAAGATAAACGAAATCATCGCACTGCATAATTAGTTCGATGAGATGGAATTTAATAGTGTTAATGCCCGGGTCTGGTGGATCACTATGCTTGCTTTTCATCAGAGCACCCCTATAAATTATAACAACTGAACCGCCGAAGGAGAAAACAATGCACAGAATTTGTACTAATTGCGGGTCGATGGGGAAACCCAAAAAGGTTACTCGCGGCAGCTTCTTTATTGAAATCCTTTTATGGTTATTTTTTCTTTTGCCCGGGTTGATTTACAGCATTTGGCGACTCAGTTCCAGGAGCGTTGTTTGCCGCTCCTGCGGTTCACCTAATCTCGTCCCTCTTGATTCCCCCGTTGGGATGCAGCTTGTCAAGCAGCACTACAATCCATCGGATGAACAACTCAAAGAGCTTCGATCCGCATGTGCCAAATAATAAACCCTGACCGGGGCGGCGACCTCCGGCCAGGGCGGTGAGGAAAGATGGAATCGCGAGATCCATCTTTAGAGGCTTAAACGGCAATGAGCCTGCCGAACACGTCGACCTTGCAATTGCCCGTTCCCTGCGTGGTGATCTCTATCGCGAGCTGCTCGACTGCATCGAGGATGACGGACGCCGCCGGCGTGGCGCTCGGGATCGGCTGCAGGATGGCCGCCTGATCGGCGAACGATGCCGTGATGTTGCTGAGCGTCTGGTTGCCCAAAAACTCATCACAGTTGCCGCCGGCCTTGCCCAGCGTTACCACCGCAGCGCCCGGATCTTCGCTCCAGCCCCGCATCACTGCCATGAGAGGGATGAACTGATATCCGCTCGGCACCGTGTACAGGACGGTCTCGGTATCGGCCGCCGCGGTTAAATCCACTGCTACACCTTCAGCCACACAGGCTATCGCTAATTGTTCCAACAGATCTGACATCGCTTGATTCCTTTATAATGAACTGTGTCTTAAAACGATTTCTTGCGTCCGCTTGCTGACGACCACCTGGCCGTTGTGCACCACCGGGTGCATGGCCCGCCAAAGCAACTGATCCAGATCGGTGACGATCCCATTAAAGACCGCCCCGGCGTTTTCGGCGCCATCGTTCAAAAGCGGAAATTGAAAATTGGTTGTTGCGCTAATCTCTGACATTTGCTATTCTCCTGTAACCCGCAGCGCCGCTGCCGCGGCCGCCCGGTAAGACCGGCGGGGATAGACCTTGATCACCGCCTGACTATTATTGTTCAAATCATCGGCCTTGCTGATCACCGCCGAATCGGCATCGGCGGCAACTGACCGCTGGCCGATCTGCACGCCGGCGGCGGTCTCAAAGACCAGGTCCACCGCCTGCAGTTCGCCGTCCGCCAGGTAGTGCCCAAACGCCGCTCCATCGCCTCCGGTAAGCTCTGATTCTGGATCGCCCCAGCGCCAGAGCGGATAGTCCGGATTGAGGTCAAAGCCGCCCTGATTAAAGCCCGTGCCGCGGGCCCCCGGGCGGTTCCAGTACAATGTAAACGAGCCGCCGGTGTAAACAGCCGGGGCGATATCTGATTCGGCCTGCTGGAGCCGTACAAGCGATGCGGCAAACGGCCGCTGCCACAGCCCCTGCACCTTGACGCTGGATGCGGATACCGCTGAGACGCTTTGCACCTTGCTGCCGTAAAAGCTGATCACCTTAAAGTACAGCGTCTTGCCGATATCGCCCTCGGTTAGCGTATAGGTGAAATCCGTGTCCAGTGTCTGGAACACCTCGCCGGCGGCGTGGGCGGCCGGGATGGTCCCGAACAAACCCCGGATGAGATTCGACAGACGCCACGTGCCCGCCGTGGCGGTTTCGACACAATCGCGGTAGGCGATGATCTCGCTTCCCACACGGGCCAGCTTTCGATTATTGAAGAACGCCTCGTCGGTGACGGCCGTGTCCAGGTCCGTGACCGTGCCGATAGAGACATTGAATCCCTCATCCTTGCGGTGCATGACGGCCGTATAGGCCGGCAGGCGGCTTTGAAGCGTGCCGCTGCTGTTGGCAGCCCCGCCGGTCACCTGGTCAATCGTACAGCGCCCCACGAGGTCATAGCTGATATTGTCATAAGACCTGTAAATATACCAGCCGTTGGTCTGCGCGCCGCCGGGCGTGATCGACAGCAGCAGCTTTGCCTCCTGCGTGCTTTCGCGGAATGCCACGGTGCCATTGGTCAGCGTTACCGCCGGATCCGGCTGCCGCAGCGAACGCTGCGTCGTATAAGCCAGCGTCGGGTACAGCGACGCGATATCCTCCACCGCCTCGATCTGGATGTGCTTGCCGTGCATCGACAGGTCGATCTTGGTAATCAGCACCTTCTGATTAGTGACAAGATGGCCATCGGAAAGCGTCACGCGGTCCCCAACCTCCAGCCCGAGGTGCTTGAATCCCACCTTGAAACTGTAGGTTTTGAACCGGTACATCACATTTATGAAATTTAGCCAGGCCATCCGGGCGGCCAGGTCCGGATCATGAAAGCCTTTGATATCGACTACTTTGTGGCGGAGCAATCCCGATACCCGCTGATCAACCTCATCGAATGCCGGCACGGGGGTTTCCCGGTAGCGATTCTGGCGGTCGCTCCAAACGGATTCGACGCGGTTAAAGGTCTCGGAATACTGGCGGGGCGTAATTCGCACGGGCGGTTCTTCCGATTCGCGGACCAGATCATCCTGCGTGATCGTCGCGACTGCGTCCACCTGTCGAAGCATCGAGCCGATGCATATTTTGCCATTGGATTCATAGAGAAACCCCATAAAATGCGAGCAGATATATTGCAACCAATCGGCTATTGGCTGCTGACGGGTCAGTGCCACGCTCATCTTTATATTTTGTTCCTCACAATATGCCCTCGCCTCATCGAAAGTGCCGAGATTTAAAAGCGTCAATGGCAGTCCAATGCCTTTACGTTGGTCGGTCAGAAGTGCCTTTATGATGTCCGGAGGATACTCATCGTGCGCATCGGAGGAAAACGCGACGTTCGTCGCATATTCATGACGGTTTAAATTGCTCCCGGTAATGTACGCGAGCTTGCCTATTTTCCTCGTGTGTACCAGGGATAAGTCACGCCAGTCATAAATATATAATGTGTCATCATTAATGGGGATGCTCGGATAACTGTTTTTTGCCGCCCAAATATTCCCGTCAGGCCCCGGCCAAAAACAAGCACCGTATGGAACATGCGCAACCTGCTCAAGCTTGAGAGCCGCCTCACCAGTTTTTTCAAAATCTTCAAGAACGCTGAATTTCCAAATGCGACAGGGACCGCCATTGTTGTAGGTTGCGTGATAACCCCATGCGTACAGATATCCCCTGTGCCAGAAGACGTCATTGATTGCAAATCCGTTGTCTGCACTGGTTTCGCTAGGTGCCCACCAATCAAGCAAGCGACCTTCCATAGTCCAAAGCGCCAACGGATAACTAAACATAGAAGCCCCGGTATACTGAGTTTGGGAACCCGCCATTAGCCCCTTTTCGCCTGTCACTGGGTTCTCAAAATCCTCCCACAAAGCCAGACCTAAAGTGCCTGGCAATTCAGCATAGGTGGTAAAAGGCACGCGTACATCGTAAACTAAATCAATGGCATCACCGCTTGCGGTAATGCGGCTGATTCGGTAATACGATATAGAGAAATAGGGGTCGGGACGAACGGCACCACGGTAGATGCGTCCGTGACTATCAACCGCTATTTGATAGGCGGGGCTGCGCGCGCCTCCGGGTAAGAATTTCCAGACTAAAGCGCCGTCACTGATGCGGTATTTATATAACCAGTGTTCAGCCGCCACAATCAGGTGCGTCTTGTCCTTCGTGATCGCCATGGCCAGCGCCACGGCTGTAGGTACAGGATTAGGAATTTCAAAAAAATTCGCATCGCGAACCCCGGTCTGCAGATTGATACGGGTAAGCTGGGGATGGCCACTAGGGAATTGCCCGGCGATGTACATATATTTCCCAACTATGATGGGGTGTGCCTGTGTATCAGCATCCGTTATCCTCCAACTGGCGTGCGCATATTCCTGACCCGTAAAGGTTGCCACCGAAAAAGCAGACTTACGAATAATCACATGAGACGCTGTGATCTCTTCGATGGGGTATCCGTAGCTTAATGTATAAGCATGGCCCGGACCTCCGATGCATAGGTATTGTCCCACCTTAAAAGGGGCGCCCACAATTGGAATACCAACGCGGCGATACCCTGGAACCGCCGATGCTTCCAAGTCTACTGCCGGACCAGGTGACACAGACGTGCCGCTGCCGTAGATCATGCGAATGTTGCCTTCTTCGGCGGTGACTGAAAATATACCAGTCGGCGTACTGCCGACTTCAAAAACAAAGTTTGGGATCGCCGGCGAGTTTCCCAGTTCGTAATCCTCAAACCAGGCGCAGCACACGTTTTTATAATCGGTCCAGTCATCACCGATCAAATCCGCCAGGCCTACATTGCCGTCACCGCTAAAGGAAGTAAATTCGGTCAAGCTGATCTCATCCTTGCCTTTGAAACACCTGCCGATTGTCGCCGGCCCCTCGCAGATCGCGATCAGGAAGCTGCGGCGGTACCGGGCCTCATAGCTGGTGGATGTGTCACCGCCGCCTTTGCCGCCGGTTTCGTGCTTGACGTGATACGGCTGGGATGGTCCCAGCCAAATGATGTTGCCGGCCAGTTCCTTGGTTCCGAACACAATCGGCACCGGCTGGCCTTTGGTCGATGACTGCAGGGGATAGTCGCTAAACTCCGGCCGCTCGCCCTCAAACTTCATGGGATAGATGGCGCTGGCCACAGCATACGCTGCTATCGCGCCGATCGGTCCGCCAAAGTAGCTGCCTACAATCATCGCACCCGTGCGGAACAACGTGGCTCCCAGATTACTCACAGCGCATCCTCCCTGATCTCATAAAAGCCGGCCAGCCGCTTTGTCCATGGCGAGTTATAAAGGCTGCTAATGCCGCAAGCGCCTGCATTAATGTGGCTGTGGATAAAGGTTCCTTTCCCAAGCACAATCCCGACGTGTGCGATGCACCGGCCGAATCGAAATAAGGCGATATCGCCAGGCTGCGGCAACGTGACGGGGGCGGCAAATTTTGACAGTTCGTCGACGATGTAGTTGCCCGCTCCGGCGTGCAGGTTCCAATCCATCGGATACTTACGCAACTGGTAGTCCCGGACAAAACCTAATTCCTGGAGGATACCGATGAGCAGGCCCGTGCAGTCGCAGCCGCCGCGGGTGTACCCACGGTGCTGATAGACGACGCCTTTCCATGTGACGGCGTTTTCAGCTATAGATTTCTTCAACGCCTGGGACATACAGGAATCCTCTAAAGTTGCCGTTGCCAAGCCGATTGACACAGGTGTCCGGCCGCTTGTCGCAGCCGGGGTACAGTAAATAGGTGTCTCCGGTTGCGACCGCCTCTGGGAACGGCCATGCTACCGTAATCGTGCCCTCCGATTCCAGGACGATCTGCCGCCGCTGGCCGGCGTTGGCTCCGGAGGTCATCTTGATTTCGCCCATTTCGTAGAAAGTCGAATCCGCCGCCGGCGTCCCGTTGACCGTGACCGTTTTGCCGGCCGCCGTCAGCACCTCATCGTTCACGAAATTGGCACTGTTGGAGATCTGCACATAATAAATCAGCCCGGTCGACGCGGTCAGGTAAACGACCTGCACCACCTTGGCGGTATAGCCATTGACGCCGCCGGTGATGGTGCCGCCGCGGGCGATGGGGTTTGCGCTGTCACCGCCGTCGAATTCGGCCAGGAAAACCGACCCGCGATTGGTATCGATGACCGTAGTCTGTGTGCCATCGGCGGCAGTCCCGCTGAACGCAAAATCCGCCTGCAGGAGACCGCATTCGGAATCAAACAGACTCCAGTTGCACGGTTCCTCATAGACGTATTTTGGCATCTGCATGGTGAGCATGCTGATCTGTGACCGCACGGACAATTCCAGCGTCTTGCGGTCAAAGTCTATATCTACAAACCCGCTGTAGATGATGAACTGCTCATCGGCGGTATAGGCGGTATTCCAGCGAATCAGCCGGATCTCAAGCGTGGCGCCTTCGAGCACATTGGCGTGCAGCTTACTGTAAACATCCAGGGCGGCCGCGGCCAGTGAGACCCCGACGCCGCTGGATTCAAAGTTTGTCGTAAACACTACTACATCGCGCGATATCGGGATGGCCTTATATGTATTGCCGGCAGCGTCCCAGACGATATCGGCGGCATGTGACGTGTAGCGATACACCGTGCCGTCGGTCAGCGTCAGCGTGTACAGCTCGGCGATATAGACCTGATGGGCCTGAAGGGCGGCCAGGAATGCGGCGGAAAGGGTTCGCATCGCTACAACTCCTCAACCAAGTGCAGCTCGCCCGGCCGGTACCAGTCAATCGTATGATTGATATCCTCGTAGGTATCTTCGGCGAAGTATGCCTCAAAATAAAACTTGTAATCGGCCGTCAGCACCTGGCCCGTGGTCGGGGCAAAGCCCGTCCAGGTGATCATACCGGTGTCGTCATTGAGCGTGAAATCAACGCCTTCGACCTTGGCGGCGCCGTTGACCTTGATCGTCGGCGCGTAAACCGTGGACGGCTGGATCTTGGTTTTGTTTTCGGTCCAGGCCTCCGCCGTACCGGCGTAATAGGTCTTTTTTAGCTGCGTTGTCGCTTCACCGGTTGTAAGCACGTGGCTCCAGTCAGTGTAGGTGCAGGCATAGTCCCAAACACATTCATAGAGGAAATTAGACGTTTTGCCCCGTGCCCGGTTGAACAGCTCAATCAGCTTGTCCCTGGCGGCGGCATTTAGCCAGAGCCAGTTGATCCACCAGTGCCGCCGCGGGCGGGCAAGGATCTGATTGGCCTGGCGTTTGCCAGTGTCGTAGGTCACCTCATCGGAAAACCACTCAAACATTCGGCGGCGGCCTCCGATCTGCTCGCCGCCGGCATTCACAAAGTCGCGTATTTCGATAATCATCCGCCCCTCCTGATCCGGTGGTTGCGGCGCATCTGGCTGTACATTTGATTAGCAATGGGCCTGGCCATCTTGCCCACAAACTGCATCCCGCTTTGCGTGTCGATGGCCTGGACCGTTACGTTCATATTGAAGTTGTCGCCGCCACGTCCCAGCGCGGCCATTTGTTCGGGCGTGAAGACACCCTCGTCTCTTCTGAGCACCGCCGGCACCTCGTCCGGCATAAACCCCTTGTGATAGCGAGGGGCGTTCAGGAACGCCGATGCCGGAACGAACCGGCTAAGCCCCAGGATGCCAGCAATCCCGCCGCCGTGCATGACCGGGGCGGCCATCCATTGTTCGCCCATGGCGGCCGCTGAGTTTAGGCTGGGCGTGGCACTGGCCGCGGCAGTGCCGGCACCGCCAGCTTTTCCGAAAAGACCTGAGAAAAATGCACCGCTGCCGCCGCCGGCAATCATGTCATCAATGCCGTTGGCAATTGGGGCCAGAATCAGCCGATTGGCAAAGATGCGCATTAGGTCCTCGGCTAAAGCTTGCAGGACGTTGGAGAGTTTTTCGCCTTCGATGATCGCGTCCCCAAAGGCCGAAGCGAACGTATCTCCGACCCTCAAGCCCTCCCGGCTGAGCTTGTCTGCCTTTTTGGAGGCGTTTTCCATGTCCTCGGCCGCCGCTTTAACTCCGCGATTGTAAGTGTCCAGCGTAATCAAATTGGCCTTCAGGGCCTCGTCCAGCTTTTCAACCTCTTCACGATATTTCTCCAGGGGTGTGCGGGTTTTATTGTAGACGCTTTCGGCGAACCGGCCCAACTCCTCAAGATGTGACTTCTGCTGCTCCAGCGCCTCAAAGTCAATCGGTACCGTGTTCTTCGATTGCTCTTGGATCTCAACCTGCCGCTGATCGACCTCGTTAAAGAACTCGGTCATTTCCTGGCGGAGTTTGCCAACGCTTTGTATCTGTTCGGCGGCTTGCTCCAGGTTCTTGCCGCCCGCATCGTACATCTCTTTGCCGATGGCATCAATGTCGGCACTGATTTGTTTGGCCAGATCTGCCGTTTCTTCCATGTGCAGCTTTTCCGCCAGATTCCCAAATTTGGCCACAATCTCGGCGGGGATAGCCGTTGAAACCGCCATGAGCCGCTGCACGGATCCAATGATGCCATTGACAACAGCCCGAACCACTTGAAAGGCATCCACCAGGTAGGTCGCTGCAATCGCCGCTCCCTGAACATGTTTTTTGATCGTCTCCATACTGTTGTAACCGGACGTCAAATCCGTTGCGCGGTCGGCGATCACCTCAAGCGCCGGAGCCAAGCCTATGGAAATAGAGTTCGCCACTCCGATAGCTGATGCACGGGTCCGCTCCATCGCGTCATTGGCCGCTTCCACCTTGGACGCGTCCACTCTGCTAAACGCAATCCCGAGCCGCTCGGCCTCAGCGATAACGCCGTCCAGGTCCTCTTCCATAAGATTGAGCATCTTGGATCCGGATCGCCCGAAGAGGTAATAAGCCGCCGCGGCCTTTTGTGATTGCGTATCCAATAGCTTGATCCGCTCGGCAATGAGCTTGAAGGCCTCATCCGGTTTTTTGTTGATCAAATCATTGATCGACAAATCCAGCATCTCCATGCCTGTCTTCGCTTCGCCGCTGCCCTGTACAACTTCTCCCAGCCGGCGGACAAATATCTCGATGCCTTTATTGAATTCCTCGCTTGAAAGCCCGGCCAGTTGGGCAGCGTGCTGATAGGCGGACAGGGATTCAGTCGACATGCCGACGCGGTCCGCCAGCTTGGCCGTGGCATCAATGGCCTCCATCTGGCTTTTGACCATGCGGGCCATGCCGTAAACGGCAACGCCGGCGGCAGCGACTCCCATCGTTGTCAGGATACCGGCCAGCCGGTTGACCGATGTATGCAGCCGCTTCAGATAGCCGTCCGCCTGAGAGGTCGCACGGTTCAGGCTGTCGGCGTTGCCTGTTATCTTTATCGCGATGGTTGAGATTGTTGACATTTATTCCACTTTTCTAAAGAACGGGTTGCTGGCCAGGGCCGCGTTCATCTGGCTGCTTTCCATCGGCTCGGGCGGATCCGTCTTTACCAAAAATTCACTGACCGCCAAAGGTTCTGCGCCTATAAGCCCGCGAATCGTGTTGACAATCATACATCCTATTTTTGCCAACTGCAGCGATTCGGCGAACTCTCCAAACGGTTCGATCTCTGACCATGCCATCCACTCGGACAGTTCCGACGATGGAAGCCGCTGATTCAACTCTGCAACCGTGTACCCCAGACGTGCGGCTAATCGGAACCGGAACTGTCTGTCTGGGGACTGACGGAGTTTTTTGCCAGCTCCTCAACGTCGGCTTTTGACAGACCGTTTAGCCGCTGACAGGCGCTGAACAGCTTGTCAATCTTCGAGGCCGGCAACTGTCCCACAATCACGGCGTCGTCATCCGTAAACAGCCGCACCTTCTTTTGCGCGTCGATGACACACCGCACAATCAGCTTGGCTCGGAGATTTTGAAAATTCGTTTCGTAATTCTTGCCGTTCTTCTGGAGCTGGCTGGCCTCAAAAGAATCACGCTCGGCCGCGGTCATTTCCTGGATCATGACCTTGCCGCCCAACTCGGGCACGTCCACCGTGTCTGTTTTCAGTGCCGACGCCGCCAGGATCTGCTCTCTGTTCAAAAATTCCATCTTTGTTCTTCCTTAAAAAACCGTTACTGTTTTAACCCTCTATGATTTCGCCGCGTGGGTTACAGCCCCGCTGAGGGTCAGGGTGATATTCTGGATGATCTTGGCGCCGGCCGCTCCCCATTGCGTTCCGAGCTTGCTGACAAAGCCGTTGGCCTGGTACTTGGACCCGGTGATCGTGCCGTCATCGACCGTGATTGTGATGACTTCGGTCTCCTGGGCGTTGAACTTGCCCTGCAGCACCACTGCTTCGCCTGTTGTGGCCGTGGCGTCATATTCAATGACAACCGGAAGATCGCCGGCATCCTTGAGCGTGGCCAGCTTTTCCTTGAACTTGTTGGGCGAATCGTACGTGGTGATGTCTTCGATATCCGTCACCTGGGACAACTCCCCAATCGATATGATCCGCCCGATTGTGTTCGAGCCGATCTTTAATGTGGTTCCGTGTGAAATTGGGACCGTCATGGCTTTATCCTTTCAAACTGTGCGATTTCTGTTTTCTACGTGTTCACGCTACGGCGTTATTAATCTACGCCGATAACGACAATGTCATAGGTCAGGGCATCGTCGCCGGTCCCGTCATGAGCAATGAGCAGGTCGGCGTTCGTGGTGATATCGATGCCGGCCGCGCCCGGGGCCGTGAGCAGGAATTCGCCGCCGGGCGGCAATTTCAGAATATCTGACGCATCGGCAAACAAACCCATAGCATTGGCCAGGGCTCCGCCGACGAGCAGACCGGCCGCGGCGGAATTGTTCTTGATGTAAATCGCCTTCAGTTCATCGATGGTCACCGGCGTGCCGAAGGCGTCGCTTAGTGTGCCGTCATGAAAATCCAGCGTTTCATCGGCTCCATCGGCTAGCGTCCGTGTGTCGTGGAAAAGCGTATCCGCCTGGTTGGCGCCGGTGCCGTTTTCGAGGGTGACCCCTCGCGACAGATTCAGCTTATCCTGCAGCGTGTTCAGATCCAGCGACTTGGTGTGCATCAGATCCAGCGTTAACGAGATAATTGACTTGAGTCCCATTTGTATCCCTTTCCCTAAAAATGTTAGCTATACACTCATGTATGGATTGCCCGCGGCCGTTCCATACTGCACCATGACCGGCACCGCGATGCCGGTAAAACCCTTGCCGTCATCAAACTTGCGGCTGGGCAGATTCAGATTCATCCCGCTGACTAATCCGCCGCACTTACGGTCGGCGGCCAGCTTCTTGCGGATATCCCACTTCACGTGATTTAAGAGCGTATCCAACGACTGTGTCGCTTCGTCTGCTCCCAGGACAATGCCCATCAAGATAAACGGCTGCATCCATCCATCGGCCCCGTAGGTCGGCTCCCCGGCCTCCTCGTCGGCCTGCCAGATCACAACCACGCCGTTTGCGGGCACCACGTCCGAAAACTCATTGTTCTTTGGGCGAATGGCCGTCAGATTCTGGTGAAATCCGTTGGCAATGGTAATTTCGTTGACCCGGTCCTTCAGATATTCTGCAATCTGTTCGTCGATGCCTTCGGCCATTTATGCGGCTTTCGCTTTCCTGAATTTATCGAGCATCAGCTCGATCTGTGTCTCGATATTTTTATTGAGCTGCGTTTCGGCACTGGCGTAGGTCTGCTGCACCAGCCAGGCAGCCCGTTTGAACACTTCGCCGATGCTGGGCCCCTGGAGCCGGACAATAGGCAGCCGCGGTACCAGCGTGCCGTCTGCATCCGTTTCGCGGACCCAGACATTTTCGGCGCCTTTGGCCGTAGCGATAAACGCGTGTTCGATTGCCTTTCGGCCATGGGCCTTGTCGATTTTATAGCTGACGCCCCTGGCGGTTTGGCGGGCGCCAAAATTAATGAGGCCGATCCGCTTGCGGCTGATGTTGATCGTTGCCGCCCATTTTGTCCAATTCGCTTGGGAGATCGTCAGGGCCTCGCGGATCCGCTTTTGTGACAAGTTGACTTCGGCAGCGATCTTGCGGACCACCTCGGCCCGAACCGACACGGCGGTTTTGTTGATGCCGCGACTCATCACCGTTGCCATGCCCCGCGGGATCTCCCGCAGCATGAGCTGAACCTCCCTGAGCCGCTGCTCATCAAGTTTAATTTGAATATCCATTACCGCACCTCATAGGTCACCATGCCCGCGTCCTGGTGGATGATGTCGATGATCTTGGCTTCTGCCGGAGTTGCACCTTTTCGCTTTGGCAGTCGACAGGTCGCTTTGGTCTTATCAAACTCCGCGGCAGATAGGCCTGTGCTGCTGTCATTATCAACCTTGATTGTGATCTGGTCACAATGCCCCTGCGGCAGGCCAGGAACAGAACTGATGCCGTGGTGCTTGATCACGGCCACAATCGTACGTTCCGTCACGCCGTCCGGTCGAACGATGATTTCGGTTCCGAACGTGGCTTTCGCCGCTGCTCTTCGGTTGATCATGGCCTGGTCAAACATCTTAAAACCTGCCAAATACGTCCGACTTGCCAATTTTCAAGCCGTTGGTTTTGTTCCACGAGATTGTCATCACCGTGATCCGCTTATCCGTTTTTGCCTCCGCACCGGCCTGCCCGTTACAGACAAAGCCCAGGTAATCGCCGTCCGGCTGCGTCGCCGGGATTGTCGCGTACCACTGGCCAGTGACCGCATTCTGTGCGAACCGGACCGATGCCTCACCATACGTCGTTGTCACTGCTCCGGTCGATGCGTTGTACACGGCCAGATCGCCTTGGCCATCACCCCATCGCTGCAGGACTACATACGGCGCCTCGCTGCCTTCCAATACGCCCGCTGCGGTAATCGCCTCCGGAGACAGTGGGATCCTGTTTTCGTTCGTCGCCTGGCCCAGAAGTCCGGCACCCATGCACAGAAGGGCCGTCGCACAAATCACCGCAGCAGTTATTAAAGATCGTTTCTTCATTGTTAAGTCTCCTGATTTACTTGCGTTTCCTAAAGTCCGGCAGCATGCCGTTTCCATCTACTCCCCGAAGCCGGCTCCTCTGCATCGCCCGCTGATCGAGCGGGGCGTCCGCCGTTGCCCAGTTGATTTTATAGTGATTGCTCAACGTGGCAGTGGCAGCTTCAATCTCATCGGTCAGCGTGTCACCGGTGCCTTCATTCATCAAAAACCGCCGATGATAGACGGGCGAGAACATGTTCAGCACCCCTTGGCGAGTTTCGATCAACGCCCCTGCCAGCGTTAGAATACTGGCACTGCCGCTTGCGGAATTTCCTACATAATCGACCGCCCCGTAAAACATCCCGTTGTTGTAGGATCCCAGTACCAGAGGGGCGGTGTTGGTCAAGTCCAGCCCGGCAGCAGTTGCACTAACATAGACACCGTTGTTATTGCCGGTTACCTCGCCATTCACGTATATCTCGATATTATCCGTTAGGGCGGTCGTAATACTGATCCCAAAGAAATACCACTGCCCGTCATCAACGCGCCATTCCCCCAGCACCTTGTACTCGGTCCCGTCCTGATCGCACAGCAGGACCGCTACGTAGCCGTCCTCAATCGTAACTACCAGCCCAGGACCGCCGGCAGGGTCACGTTTGCTCAACAACGTTCCCCATCTCCATGTCGTGCGAAACCAGCAGGTCAGGATCGAGGAGTTTGTCAAGACGACATTCCCGCCGTCGGCGATCTCGATGGTCGCCCGTCCGTCATATTTGACGTTATCCAACACCTGCGGAATGATCGTAATTGTGACGGTTGCCGTGTTGCTCTCCAGCCGCCCGTCGGAGACCACATATTGAAACGTGTCTTGACCGACGCTGTCCTGATACGCGCGGTACCGATACACGCCGCCGCCCAGGCTGATCAGCACCCCCTTGGTCGGCGATTGCGTAATCAGATAAGTCAAATCGTCTCCCTCCATGTCCGTGACGTCGAGGGCAAACTGAACCGCCGAACCGACCATAACCGTCTCGCTCTGGTCCGTCGCAACCGGGGCATGATTGACCGAACCCAGGCCCCACTGTGCCGACAGCACGATATAGTCGGCAAAGTTAACAACTCCGTCCGAATTATGGTCGCATGCTGCCGTGACAATGTTTGGGTCCTCTGCCAGCCAGTCTGCCGAAAATAACAACAGATCGCTTACATCCACCGTCTCATCAGCATTGTAATCGGCCGTCAATTCCACCGCTATCACCCATCGCACAGAGACGTTATCGACTACGCAGGTGCTACCCTCCGACATGTAGGCAACAAACTCGATGACCTTTGGGCCGCTGAAGACGATCTGCTCTGTGAACGTCCCCGGCAGCAGTTGCAGGTTACCGGCCGTACCTCCAAAATAATATTGCAGGTATCCGACACCTACGGTGTCCATCGCGGCAATCGTATAGGTAATCTCATAGACATTACCTTCGACCAGAGACGGCAGGCTCTGCGTGAGCGTATCAACGCCAAAGCCGGTGCTGACCAGGTTGGCCGTACCGCCGCTGATGGTCCAGCCAGTGGGCTTTACCCAGATAGAATCAACAAAAAAATCGCCATTTAAGACCTGCTCCGTACCCAGCGTGGCAAATGCCAGGCCGCTTAGCACCAATAGGCAACCTACAATGATCAATTTACAATGTCTCATATCCCGCCTTCCCCCTCAACGATCTCGATGCAGGCCGCCCGAAGAGACTCAAGTCTCTCCATCTCGTCCACATAGTTTGGGTCCGTTTCCGGCGGCAGATTATTGGGGTCGCTGACAATCTCTTCGATCACCTGTAGGAACTGCCCATTATTTTGTTTTTTAACAAAGGTCGGCTCTTTGCCGCGGTCAGCGATGACCTGAGACATATAGTCCTTAATGGTCAGTTTTTGCGGATTATTGGGATCCGTCAGTTCGATCCCCTCCAGCGCCGCCGATTTAGCCAGTGCGACGTTAGAGGTTATTTCATTCACGTCGGCGATCCGCTCAGCCAATACCTGGGCCCAGGTCCCGGCGTATTGTTTTGTTTCCAACGCCACACGTTTCTGGATCGCGGTATCCAGGTGCTGGACGGCTTTGTCCTTCAGTTCCGCCGCCGTGACGGCCATCACACAAACCGCAACCAGGAATACGAACATCATGCTGAACACAAATATCTTTTTCATGGTTTAGTTCCCCACAATCTCAAGGTATGCAGCATTGGTTACCGTCACCGGCACAATGCCTATTTTCCTGGCCCACAGCCGGTCACACCAATACATCGCGCAATAATTGGCGGTCGGGCTTTTCGTCACGCCGGAAACCAGGTACTCCACCGCAACCAGCGTATCGGCATACTCCGATCCCGTTTTATTGCTGCTGGCCAGCGTGCCAGTCGTAAAGGTCAATTTGAATGCCGGCAGATAATCGCCCCCATCTGAAAAGTAGACGACATACTCCGTCGTATCGGCCTCAGTCGTCGAACTGTTTCTGAAATAAATATACGTCCATAAGGCCGGTACCGTGAACGTCTGAAAGTTCGCCTCAAAATAAGCCGCATCACATTCGACGCTATTCGGCTCGGTTGCGGCCTCCGCGAATACGCCGGCACTCGTGCCGCTTCCGCAGGATCTCCAGGCATATTGAGCTGTCTGCGAACTGGTCTTCCCGCCGTCATCCAGCAGCGCCGCCGATAAAGAATAGCAGCAGACCGATACGATTATCAGAATTGTTGCGACATATTTTTTCATTTTTCTGCCTCTGTTGTATTTGGTTTTGCGTCCGTCAGCCGCTCAAGTTTCGCGTGTTCAATGACCAGCCGATGCTGGGCCGCGGCCGCATCCTGCATCGCCTGGTTTACCGCTGCCTGCTGGAGCCTGATCTCATCGCGGCCGGACATCGGTAACCTGCGTTTTTGTTTCACTGCCGCCGGCGGTGTCCGCCTTGGCATCCGGGCGGCCGAACACGTAAGCCATCGCCGCCGCTACGACAATCGCCGTCACTACCGGGGTCACCAGTTTGTCGCGGACAAAGCCGATCACGCTGCTCTTGCAGTCCTTCAATCCTTTGACGTCGGTCTTAAGCTGCCGGACATCCGCTTTAACCCCCGGCAGCTGGTCGGTTCCATCGCCGTAGAATTCGCGTTTAATGTTGTTGATCGAGCATTCCGCGAAGTGCTCCTTGACGACCGCTCGGGCGGTCTCCTGGCTGGTGGTCTGAATCACCAGCTGCAAATATGGATCCAGTTCTTTTTTTTCCGGCGGCATAGCCCTGACATCTCCCAATGTTAGCAACTCTTGTTAAATAAGCCGGGCGGCATGGCCGCCCGGCGTAACTCATCTACTCAAGAGAGCCGCTTAGCTAAATGTCGCCAGGGCTGCCTGCTGCCACATGCCGTAACCGACGTTGCGGGCAAAATCGATACCGAACAAGTATTCCTTGTTCTTGAACGCATGCTCGGAGCCTTCGCCGAGGGCCTGGGCGTTGACACCCTGTTCCTCCTGGCGAATAAACGGCTTCGTGGCGGCGTCCGTGCGGAACACGGCAAACTGCGTGGTCCAGGTCAGCCGCGGATTGATCGACAGGCCGATCTCAAAACTTTCGCCATCGATCTTGAGATTACCCAAGACGTTGTCCACCACGCTGGCGCCTGTCGAAACAAACTGGCTGCCGAGCGCCTTGGCAAACGGGCCCATGAGGTAGGGCGTCGTCTGAACCAGGAACTTATGGGCGCCCGCGTTGCACAACTGGCCCTGATCGTCCTTGTAGGTCAGCATGTAGGCGATCACGCCCATGAGCGCGTCGACGACTTCAGAGGCTGTGGGGGCCGTTGCCGTGGTCACGTCAAGCTGAGCGACTTCGGCGTTGGTCAACAGGTTCTTCTGAATGCCGCTTGATCCTTCGGCGTGGTCGGTGTCGAAGAAGTACTGGCCATCATAACACACGCCCAGCGTCGAGCCGGTACCGGCGGCGATGAGGGCGCTGAGCAGGATGCTCCAGTGCTCGGCGGCACGCATGGCCAGCTCATCGATGCGGATGAGCGTCTGGCCGGATTTGTCGCGCATGAAGTCACGCCGCTTGAACTTGAGCGTGTCTTCAAATTCTTTGTTTTCGATCCGCAGACCGGCCTCGCGCAGGCCCTTGGCCAGGCGTTCGCCTTTCCACTCGCGGACGGCAGGGGTCGCTCCCAGCCAGTAGTAATCTTCATACGGCTGATCGCTTTCAAAGTACATCGAGATCATGTTGACGTATCCCTTGCCCAGGTACGCCTCCAGCCGGTTAAAGAACCGGGCGATCACGGAACGCATCGTTAACATTTCCATTGTTTCTATCCCTTAATCAAAGGTTATTCTGTCAGTTTCTAAACGTTTTTGCCCGATTTACGCCTGCGGGGCGGGCAGATACTCGGCGGTCAACTGCACGACACGGGCCTTGTTGTTGGCGTTCGAGCCGTTGTACTGGCCCGTCAGCTTGATAGGAATTGCCGCGCCTCGCAAGTCTTCTGTCGCCTCGGCCTTGACAACTGGGTTGACGGCGACGGTCGTATTCAGCTTGGTCACCGTCAGAACCGTGGCGGCGATCTTGCCCACCTGGATGCCGGCGGTGTTAAAGACGATCACTGCGTCAATCACTGCCTGATCGTTCTGGGCCGCGATGGTCAGGGCACCCGTCGAGACGATTTCCTCGGTCCCGACCAGCAGTTTGATCGTCAACGTCGCGCCCGTCTGGCTGCCCGAATGCGCGATGACCGCACGCACCTTCAGGACGTCCCCGGCGCGGATGCGGGCGCCGTCCAGCACGCCGGCGGGGTCAAAATCGAACACGTCCGTGCTCGATGCGCCCAGCTCAGTCCCCAGTGCAACGTTCGACACAAGAAGCGCTGTCGTCTGGGCGCCGGTGTCGAATTCGACCAGCGCCGTATTGGCCGCTACGTACCGTACCACACGCCCCACAAGCGTTCCGCCCGGCGTCAGCGTGTGCGTGGCGTCATCGGTCGCATAGACCGCCTTGCCGGCATCGGTGATCGCCACGCCCGTCAGGGTCACTTCCAGCTTGTAACGGCCGTGCAGGATGTCAATGTCCTTTTCGCCGGCCACAGCGCCGTTGACCACTTTCTTGATCGCGTGGCCGCGGAACCGATCCCCGCTAACCAGGGGCCGGCCATACCCGGCCGAATCGCCAATCATGGCGCCTTCGTAAACGGTCACATTGGCGGCAGCCGGAACCGAGCTGCGGTTTTGGCTGACATCCTGGACCACCGGAGTGTCTTTCGTTAAACTCATGTTCGTATCCTCTCAAATTCTCAATTTTGCGTTTCGGTTAATCCCTGCTTAAACGCTCAGGGCCTTTATCATTTGGGGGCCACGAATTTGTCCATGACCTTGCGGACGGCGGCAACACGTTCGGTGTCGCCGGCGGCGTCTGCACGGATCCCGTAACTGATGATGGCCTTGGTGCCGTTGGGATCCTTGTACGGCAGCGTAAACGGCAGATACGGCGGCTGCTTGCACTTGCCGTCGCACAGGTTCAGATAATGCTTCATCGTGCCCTGGGCGAAAGGGTCACCGGGCATCAGGACAAAGCCGTCGACCTTGGCGGCCGGCTGCGTGGTGTCCTGGGCGGTCTTAAGCAGTTTGATTTCGCCGGCCTGCCGGGCGACAAGTTCGTTGGCCTTGGCCAGGTTCTCATCGATGGTGATGATATCCTCGTTGAGCTTGTCGTTTCCCGCCTGCAGTTTCGCCAGCATCTGCTGCAGGTCCGCAATCATTTTGCCGCGGCCTTCCATGTCATCCGGGATGGTGACGGCGTTGCCTTTTTCTTTTCCCATTTGTAAAACCTCGATTTTAAGTTTTGTTTTAACCGGTTAGCATCAGCATAACTGCCTGAGGCGACGATTATTTTTTGACTTCGAAGATATCGACCTTACCGGCCTTCTGCGCCTTGACGAACGCCACGAAGTCGCCGACCTCCAGGAACTCCGCCTGCAGCTGGCCCGACTTTTCGTACTGCTCCTTGAGCTGCGCTTCGGTCATGGCTGAAAAGTCCGTGCCGCTCTTTGTGCCTGGCTTCTTGCCGGCGTTCTTGTTTTTGTTGACGTCGTCGGAAAACTCGCTCTCGGCCGTTTTGACGCCTTCCTGGCCGACTGCGGAGTTGTCGCCATCGGTGTTCTGGGTGGTGGCGTTTTTCTTTGCCTGCAGTTCGGCGATCTTCTCATCGCGGTTTTTGAGTTCGGCCGCCTGCTTGTCACATCGCATCTTCAGCGCCTCGGCCGTGGACTTATTGCCCGAAAACGCCTGCACGGTCAGTGCCGTGTCATCGCCGCAAGCCTCGGCGATATCCGCAAACTGCTGGCGGGTTTGTTTGCGGCCGTCTTCTGCGCCCGCGTCGAACACCTGCTTGTACAGCTCCGGATGCTGTTGTTTCAGTTCCTCAATGGTCATGATCTGCTTCCTTTCCAATTCTTCCGGGCGTTCGGCGAACGCTTCCGTCTTACAATTATTTAATGCACCGAAGACACACACGCTGCCTTCTTTGACGACTGTATTTGTAAATACCGTTCCCGGGCCGGCCAGCGTCTTACTGTTAACCGCTGTCTTTTCACCGTCACGGACAAATCGGTATTTGCTCTTAAACTGATCGAACTTCAAAGATGCCTCAAACGGAAATCCCTGGTCGGCATCCTGCAGCACCTTCTGCGCGTCAGCGTTTTCCAGTGCATAGCCTTCGAGAATGAACGCTCCATCGAACGATGCCTTGTCCGCCACGCCGATGCGAACCGCAGTGTCATGACCGTAGAGAATCGGGATCCGTGCTTTTTCCAGCTTCATCCCCGCCAGGTCAAATGCCAGTTGGCCCCAGTACCAGTGTTGGGACACTCCGCCGTCATAAAGCTTTAACTTAAAGCGGCGGGGCTGGCCGTCCTTTTTTTCGGCGAATTCTAAAACGTCTTCGCCGGATTGAAACTCGAACGCACCGGCCGGGGCCTTGATATGCAGCCTGTCGCCTGTCAATGTTTTATTCATGCAGCCTCCTGCTTGGGCTTTGCCGGCGGATTCTTTTTCTCCGGCGAGTTTACGATTTCGGCTTCCTCGGCCTGACGGTTCTTTTCCACGTCCTCAAACCGCACGCCTTTGGCCGCACATATCTGATGGCGGTTATGGGTGCGGTTTTCAAGCATCAGCGATTCGGCCTGTGCTTCACGGAATGGATCCACATACGGCCAGCGATTGCAATTCACTGAGATACTGTATTTGTCGGGATGATCGGTCAGGTTCCCCAGTGCGATCTGGCGATTTACCCACCACCGCCAGGTACGCCACACGAAGGGCTTGAGCACCCGCTCCTGCTCGGCCATCCAAAGTTTTTGGACCTGCTGCAGGGCAATGCGGGCGTTCATGAACGTGGCACCGCTAAAATCCAGGGTGATCAGCATTAAGGGCATCGATAACGGCCGGCCGCACAAACTCATCAAGAGCTTGACGAACATCTCAAACTGCTGACCCGGCCGGCTCTGGCCGATCCCCGTGGCGGTCTCATCCTGCTCGCCATACAGAATCTGCCCTGGTTCGAGCGCCTCCTGGCGATAACCGGTCCGCTCATCGACGGGAGCCGCTGAGCCCGACCGCTCGTACAGCGTCGGCGGAGCGATTTCGCCATAGGGATTCTTTTTGGCAATGAACATCGTAAAGCACGCGTTCACGCGGGCTGCCACGATCTCAGCGTCCAGATATCCATCCAGCATGTCCAGCCATTTGAGACTGCTCGTCAGTGCCGGTTCGCCGCGGCTGCTGCTGATGCGTTCGGGGTTAAAGATGTGGTGGACGTGCTCAGCACGGTACGCCTTCCAGCTGGTCGCATCGATGATGCCCCACTTATTGGGTTTGCCGATGTAATAACCCAGGCGGCGGCGTTTCTCATTGTACGCGATGCCGTTAACGATGAGCAGCTTGTCGGGTGTTTTGCCCAACGGCGTCCCCACCTGTTCGCCCTCGATCATCTGCAGCCCATCATCCGAGAAAACCGTGAACGCATCGCCGTCGCGGCGATAGCTCTTGTAATACGTGCTGACATAGGTCGGCCAGGCATGCACGCCCATGTTGTCACATGCCTCTTCGATCATCGTCTGACGCCAGAGCACCGCGGCCTTCTTGCCCCAGTCGCCTGCAACCTCCACCTCAATCGAGGGACCGGCGGCGCCGACAACGTCGTTTGTTTCATCCCCGAGCATGCCGGAAACAATGCTGTTATTGCGTGACAGGTCGCGGGCCGTCTCGCGCAGATCGTTCTGCACGGCCTCGGTTAAAATCGCGTCCCCTGTGGATTTGTGTTTTTTGCGGTCCTTGCGGAGCCGGCTGCCGTCAAGCACCTCATAGGCGAACCGGTACTGCTTACGGCGGAAAGCCCTCTCCGGGTCGAGGATGCCGACCAGCGAATCGAGCTGGCGGCTCAGCCACCAGTTCATCCCGCTCGGTTCTCGATATGTATTGCGCGTCTCTCTCATGAGCTAAAACGCCGCCACAGTGCGGTCCATACGATGAGCGCTGGTCTGGGCATTGATCCGGCTGACCAGTTCGGCTCGGTGTGCCCTGAGCTGTACCAGGTCAGCCCGGCGGTAAACGCTGTCGCCTTCCTGATTGCTCTGGCCATACTGCAGCACGTCCGAGATTGCCTGCTGGACCTGTGCCAGCTCTGCCTGTAACTGGGCCAATGTTTCCGCTGCCATAACGCTCCTATACAAAATCCAGTGTTTATACAGGAGCATCATCGACGATGTAGGGGGTTTTGCACAACAGGGCGCGTACCAATGATTAGTACGTAGTTGAAAATTATTTTCAAAATCGCCCTTTACGGGGGTAAAAACGGGGGGTTTTTAGATGTCACTTAGTAGACGGAAATAGTCGTGTATGGTCGAATTGGTGCCTTTTTCGCCGTCCATGTGACACTGAAGGCACTCGGCCATCGACCAGATATCCTCCTGGCTGGAGGCCTCCACCACGTGCTGGCGGTCCTTGCCGTCCGGGTTGTGGATGGTCACCGTGATGAACTCATTGCCGGGCGTGCGATGGACGGTCGCGGTTGCGATTGGCATCCCGGTTTCCTTGTCAATACGGCCGGCCAGCTTGATTTCAAAAATCTGCATCGTTATTCCTTTTTAGTTTTTAATGTAATTAAACGGGATTGAGTGATAGTGGCGGTTGATGCGGATATCGTATTTTTTGTCCATCACGTACACACCAACAATACGCCCAGTTTTTCCTCTATGAATGCCTTTGGTAATTTTTACTTTTGCGTTAAGCATTTGTTTTGATCCCTTATGCGTTCTGGTAAACATCGGCATCAATGCGGGTTTCCTCAAGCGTCTCTTTGATCGCACTTGTCTCAAACCCGCTCAACACGCTCAAGGTTTCAATCAGCCCCTGGCGAACACGGTTCATATCTCCAACGTGCGCCCAATTAACATCCTGGCGATCCTTGCCCATTTCACATTCGAAGAACCCCAGCAGATTGGCGATGTCCTTCCTGGCCGCTGCGTACGCTGTTTTTGCATCTTGATTTGACATCGTTTTTCCCTTTCATAAACCATTGATCACAGGACCATGTAACCTCTTTTGACGCGCTGGTTCAAGGCCTTTCTGCCGTATTTGCCAACAATCTCAAGTATTATTTGGCGTTCCAATTGTCGCGTTTGGCCGCTTAATTCTGCACAATTTTTTCAATGCTCTTGAACGTTTTCCCGCAAGTGTCACAAATGTGATGCCGGACGCCGCCGCCTTTGGTACTGTATACATGATGATTGATCGATCCGCAGTGCGGGCACCGGTTGATATAAAAAATAACGCAGGGCAGAGACTCATCATCCACCGCTGGCGGCAGCGGCCGGCGTTTTCGCCGCCGTGGGCCTGCAGGATACAAGTCTTCCAGAAAATCCGCCATGCGAGTCCATTCTATAATTTGCGATAGCCGTCCAGCCAGCCGCCGCCCGTTGGGCGCCGCCGCACGGGGGCCCTGCGTACCGGCTGCGTTCGCTCTGCCATTGCTTGTTCAATCCGCTGCAGTTCCGCCTCGCTTACAAACGAATCGACGTTCTTAAAATACCCCGCCGCCGTCGCATACACGCTCACATCAAGTCCGTGCGTGCCCAGCCCGTCATCCTTCACCCACCAGCCCCACTGGCCCTTGTCGTTACGGCCCTTGTATTCGTTGGTCAGCTCTTTGAAAAACTCGGGCGGCATCTCGCGATTATAGCGCGTGCTGGCCGGCGCATCGAACGGCGCCTCGGCCCAGTCCGCAACCAGATCCTTGAATTGATCCACAGCCAAGTCAATCAGTTCCATACCCCGGTACTGTGACGCCATGCGGCCGCGGTAGTGTCGCTTCTCGGCCGCCTCCACCACCTTGTCCAGCGGACGGCTGTAGAATCGCTCCACCAGGTCCGAGCGTCCGCGAATCGGGTACCAAATCCGCAGCCTCCAATAGTTCTTACAGAACTTGTAGACCTCATCGATAACGCCCCTGGCCCGTTGATCCGGCTGATAGCCGGAGTCCACGAATCCGCAGGCCAGCATCAACTCCGGCCGGCCGCAATCCTGGGCCCAGGGGAACGATTGAGAGGTTGTCACACGAAACATCTCCTCCAGCGACGCGGCATGACCGAAAAGAATATCATCGCTGCGCAGATCATCGCTCCAGGCTTTGACGATGTAGTCCACGCGGATGTTGCCCATCGCGTCTTTGTGGAAATCCGCTCCAGCCGTCAGCAGCTTGGCCGTCACCGGGACAACGCCAGCCGGCAGATCGTTTTTCTTTTCATCGAGCGCATGCCCGCTGATCACGCGGACCTCTTCCTTCCAGGGAAGATTTCGCTGGTTGAGTTGCCAGTTTTTTAGCTTCTTCTTTTTGCCCTTACGCAGATCCTCATCCGCTTCGACATATTGAGCGGCCAGCGAACCGACCTTGGCGAATTCGGGCCAGAGCATCATCGCATGCACGTTGAATGAGAATTTATCTGCCTCGCCTGGTTCGCCTATGATTTTGCCGTTCGGGTCCATCTCTTGACCCTTGGGTACCCAAAGCCCTTCTTTATTGCTGCGCCAGCGATCCGCCTCCGACCAGCCCTGTTTGCACTGGGGACAAACATACCGGCTGTGTTTACCGCTCTTGTATCGGCTGTGATGATAATACTGGCCGCCCTCTGTATCGAGAACGATGTACTGCTCGCCTTTCGGGTCAACGTACGTCTGCAGCTTATGCCAGCGGCCGCACAGCATACACGGCACATACCATTGTTCATCGCTGCCGCTGCGGACCTGTGAATCAAACAGGTCCCCGGCATTCTGCGGACTGGATACCCCCAGCTCCCGCATGATAGCGCTGTAGGTCCTTTGGCGGTTGCGCCCCAGCTCAATGGGATCCTCGTCGGTGGTGGTGATGATATCGAACTTTCCCACCTCGTCGTAAATCATGTTCTGGATCGTCGAATCCGCCAGCTTGGCGGCGCTCGTTGCCCAGATTAGATACAGCAGCATGTCGCCCAAATCGGTCTCTTCGCCGATGTTGAGGTTGCGGACGTCACGCCCGATCTTTTCATACAATACTGGATTGGCCGCAAACAGCGGACGGATCTTGGTGCGGATGCGTTTCTTCGCGTCGCCTTCCTGCGGCATGACAATACCGGTCGGTCCCGGATCGATCGCGCAGATGTACGCCAGGAGCAATTGAACCAGCGTTGTCTTTACCCCCTGTGTGCAGGCCGATATCCATACGCTGACCGGCGGCCGCTCCAGGAGCTGCATCGGCCGGCGGATAAATGGCGTGTACTCATCATTCCACTGGCCGGATATTTTCGACGTCTTGGCGGGCAGACAGAAGTTTTCACGGGCCCACTCCAGCATCGGCGGCTTTGGAGGCGGGTTCAAAATGTTCCGTTCCAATTCCGTAATCGGCATCGGCTCGGGCCACTCGTATGTTAATACTGGAGTTGTCATCGTTGTTAATATTTCCGCCGATTATTTCCATTTTGTTAAAAGAGTATCCCGCCCATCCGTTCAGAATGGGCGGGATTTGAATTCACGCCTGGCGTGCCATGGCAAGCCCAATCAGCAGCAGATCGCGGACCATTGCCCGCTGCGCGTCCATCGACTGAGCATTCTCCTTGTTGAGGGCGGCAAGCCCTGAATTGATACGGTCGCTCTCGGCGGCCAGGTCTTCGTTGGACATTTCTGCCAGCATCATGCGGTAGGCAAACTCCCAGTCGCCGGCGGCCATGTGTTCGCTGAGGATCTCGATTTCCTCTAAGCTTCGATTCAGCCAGAAATCAATGAGCCGCCCGGCAACCGGCTGCAGCCGCTCGGGCAGTTTTGCGATTAAATCATCATTCCAGCTCATTGCTTACCCCGTCCATTGCATCGACCAGCAGCCGCAGCGATTCAGACGATTTGGCAAGGCCCATGCGGCAGGCCTCATCGTCTCCGTTCTGGCAGCGATTATTCCATTCGGCTGCCTGGTACGCCGCCATACGCGTCCGCTGGGCATACTCGGTGCTCATGTTAACCCGCGAGCATCCCGTCAGCAGCACGGCCGGCAGCACAATTAAAAACAACAGCAATTCCGCCCGGATATCCTTGGTCCAGTCATAGACCTTGTTACATGCGGCCCCGGTGAGAATTCCCACGAGCAGCCACTGCGGCAGTGCCAGAAAGTACGCCACAGTTACCGCGGCCGCGATGCACAGCAACGGGCAGACCCATCCCTTGTTCGATTCGATCCAGGGGATTTTCTTGAGGCCCTGCATGATTAGCGGCAGCACCGCTAACAACGCAATCTGAATAACCGCATTTGCTTCAACCGCTTCCATCATTTGTTCCTTTCAAAAAATGACAACTATTTACCTTCTTCCTGACGCCAGGAAGATGCTTCCGCAGGATTGGCCGTCAGGGCGGCCAGCCGCCCCATGAGCTCAACGAAATCCGCTGCGACTGATTCCGGCAGGATCTCCGGATAATTAGCCGGCAGCGAGCAGCTCGCCTGGCGAATCCCCTCGTTGTACTCGGCCAGCTTTTGCTTGATCGCCTCCTCATCGAGCCCAGCGATGTTTAGATACAGATTGTCTCCGTTGGCGGCGATGAATTTGTCAATCGCCGCGGCCCTGGCCAGGAATCCCGCCAGCGACCGCTCCACCGGTACCAGCAGCCGGTCCATCTCGGCAATCTGGCGCCGGACCTTTTCATTTTTGAGCCACTCGGAGTCGTTTTGTTTCCCAACTGAAAACTTGCCGGGCTGAGCGACAATCTTGTCCAGCAGCATTCGCTCAAACCAGCAGGGGATTTTCTCGCGTGTGCCGTCCTCTTTTTCACGCCAGGACTGCTGCAGGCAGGCCCGCAGGTTATAGCTGCCGTCGGCGTTAAACGGCATGCCGCGGTTTTTCTTCCAGTCAATCAGCGTCTGGCGGCTGACCCCGAACAGATCCTCCATCACAGCCGTCGGCACCTTTTCGAAGTCTACGTCCTTGCGTACGATCTGCATGCGGAGGAATGTCTCCAGCTGCCGAAGCGTGGTGGGGGTGAGCTTCTTATCCTCTGACAGATCCACGATGGCCTTACGCACCTTCATGATCGTGGCAAACCGGGCGCTATTGAATACCTCCCTCGCCTCGTCATCCTTCTCTAAGAGCGGCTCCAGCGTACCGTCTGCCATCCGCAGATCGTGCTCCACCTCTTCCAGACTGGCGTTGCCCTTACCCGCCTCGCCCAATTTCCGCAGGAACTGACCCCGCTCCCAGGCGCCCTTGAGACACTTGATCTGCATCAGCGAATTAATCGAAACGCCCAATCCCTCGCCGGCTTCGCAATCGGCCATCGTCTCATACTTGATCGCCCAGTTCTTGAGCTGCACCGCATTTGGCCGCTTGACGCCTGCCTGCGGCTTCGGCGGCTGCTTGACCGCCTTCTTTTTTGTTTTCTTCCTGGCCATTGCCTCTTCGTATTCCTTCAGCTCGCGCAACTCGCCGGCGGTCAAGGCCTGATTCTTTTTGACCTTTTCAAGCAGCAGTACATGCCGCTGCTTGGCCGCGATTTCCACCATTGACAGCGAGTCCAAATTTCACGTTCCCTTTCTCCCAAGTCGTTTTTTATTTTGTAAATTTTATTAGGGCCGCCGTGACAAAATGCAGATACGGGGGCAACCGTTGCTGCAGGCGGTAACCCCAAGTCACCGCCCGCGTCGGCTCTTTAATGTTTCACGTTTCGCCTTTTCACCCGTCCAGGCCTCCCAGCGTCCTTGCCGCCTTTTTTGCCTTCGGACTTTGGCCGATCCGCTCCGGTGTAATCCACACAATACGGCGGATCCGTCGAAAACAATGATGCCTTATGGCCATCCATCAGGCGTTCGTAACTGGCGGGGTCCGTCGAATCGCCGCACAGCAGCCGGTGATTTCCCAGAATCCACAAATCGCCCGGGCGCGTCACAACGTTCTCGGGCGCCGGCGGCACCTCATCATCGCCTATCTTGCCTTCCGACTGCTGCCCCTCAATCTCGCCTCGCAAAAGATTGATCTTCAAATCCAGCAGCAGCTTATCCCCCACGTCCTCGGACAGATTATCGATATACTCCCCGATAGCCTCAATAAACTGGCCCTGAATCTCCGGGTTATTGAGCGACAGATTCAGCACCTTCTCCTGCTTTTCGTCCAGGTCTACGACCACACACAGGCACTCATCGACGCCGTGAGCTGCCAGGACCTTGCGGCGCTGATGGCCGCCGATGATAATATTGCGGCCGTCCCGGACGTTGACGATGATCGGCTCGACACAGCCGAACTGCTGAATTGAAAAGGACAGTCCCTCCAATGCCCCGTCGCTGATCACACGTGGGTTATAGGGCGCCTCGTGAATATCGGCCAGCTTAAAGGTCTGAACCTTGGGGGTCGCATCGATTGCGTGTTTCTTCTTTGCCATCCGTAGCACCTTTCAATGAAGTCCATTCTTTTGTGATTACTTTTGCTGCATCCCACAATTTCCATAGATCCCGCAAACACGGATAGGAGAAAGTAATCGAGTACCGGTCATCCATTTCGTTGACCACTTTCAGAAGCTGGTCCAGCAGTTCCTGCTCCTTAGCCACTGGGTACCTCCCGCCAATCCGTATTCTCATACTCATGCGGTTCCAATAATGACGCCAGTGACGATTTGAGGTAATACATCGCTCCGACCTTATGGCATTCGTCCACCACCCGGCGGGCGAAATCCTTCCAATCCACGCTCGATGCCGCATGATTGAGCTTGCCGATCTTGTAATGGTCCACAAACGGGTTTGTGTACCGGATCACCTTGATCGCCTCGTCGGCATCGATGACAGGTTCCAATGAAACCCACGTCGTAATCCCCAGGCTCTTGGCCTTGATCAGTGCTCCGCAGCGGTCCAGGTACGGCGCCGCATGTGGTTCGTGAGTCGATACCCATTCGGAATTCGTGGTTGTCAGCGTGCAGCCAAACAGATCGTTGCACCCGTATAATTCAAAATCCCTGCACGCCCGAGTTCCCCCTTTGGTCAGAATCTGCATCGGGATATTATGCGCCCTTAGCGCCATGATCACCGCCCGCGTCAGGGCAATCCGGTCATCGTGGGGTTGATAGGGATCGGTCGAAAAACACAACTGCACCCGCTTCTTTGTGCCTTCGTATTTTGCGACGGACTTTATTTTCTGCCAGGCGCCGTCCTTGACCCGCGGCTGATCGAACGGCGGATCCATCTTCTTTTGCTCGAACATTCGCCGCATATAGCAGTAATCACAGCCATGCGCACAGCCCGTGTAATGATTGATCGCCAGGTACGCGTACTCCTGCGCCTCGCCCTTGGGTTCGTAGATCATTGTGACACCCTCCGTTTCCCCTTGCCTTCAAACCAATGGTGTTGGCCGTTCGAAACATGTCCGACAAAATATCGCTGCCGGCACGGATTGATTCTTCGCCGCGGTTTATGCGGCTTCCGGTCCATCCGGCGCGTGCGTTCCACTTCCAGCGTTTCGCTGCTGCCGCGGCGGAATACTTTGAATAGCACCAGCACGCAGTTATTGATCACCCGCAATGTTCTGCCGTTCCAGAACTCTCTCATCGCTTCATCCTTTTTTTGATATTTTGATAGGATTTATATATTAGAATTTAGGGTCTTCCTTCTGGATGTACCGGTACATGCCCTCTGCGTCGGCCGTATGCCCGATCACACCTTCGACCTGCATGTTCTGCATCAGGATCGACGCCTGGATATATGTGACCCTCAGGCATGTCTGCAGGAGCGCAATCCCAACCCGGCCATTCACCCTGGCGATCTCCACCGCCTTCTCGTAATTTTCATTTTCCATCCGTGTCATTCCGTGGTTTCCGTGGTTAAGGTTTTACCCCTGCGTTTTCTGTGTTCTCTGCGGCAAAAATCATTTCATCGCAAACAGCGTCGGTTCCGCCCCGACCAGCTCGTCACAGAAGTCCTTCAAGTCGCTCTTCCAGGCCCCATGCCGCGACACCACGCCCGTGAATTCCTCCACGTCATGCTTGCGGACGCACCAGACGTAATCGCGGCCGTCCCGCTTATAGAATCGCACCAGCACGTTGCCGTCTTCGTCGGTGATATCCTGGCGCACGTCAATCAGGTCCTCGCCCAGGTCCTTCTTCTGCAGGGGGATGTTATCCGGCGCAATGAACTTGCCGACGATCCTGGCCCCGCAGTGGCTCAGCTCGTGGTCGATCAGCGCCACGGCCTGCCTTCGCGGCTGATCGGCGTCGAACAGCCAGCCGCCTTTTTCATCGCGGACCAGGATCCCGATGTGCTCCAGCCAGCCGGCGTTCAGCCACATCACAAAATCCGCCGGCGGCGTTTTGCCCTGGCGGCTCAGCATCCGGGCCATCGGGTTGGCCTTGCCCGCCTTGCCCAGGTGGATCCGCCCGCCGGTCTTGAAGGCGTTTTCGTCCTTCTCGGCGTACCGCGTCAAGAGCAGGATCTTTGCCTGCCGCAGGTGCCGGTGCGCATCGACCGCGTCGATCACGCCCTGCGCCATCCGCACCAGCTCATCGCAGGCGCCTTGCCAGACGACGGCCCCCGCTTTGAGCGGCTCCGCCGACGCCGGAACCATGACATTTCTGACCTGCACCTCATCCAGCTCAAACACGTATTCATTTTCCTGCCACATCGTTTTTCCCTTTTTGCTTTTTGTCCCGTTGTTTTATTTTTAATCTTGAATATAACCCAGGCACCGTTCCAGAAACCGCCCGCTGTGAATATTCAACACCCCGGGCGCCTCCCGCAGATCCACCGGTCCGCTCGGCATCACGGCTGCCGCCGTCTCGGGCATCGGCCTGTCGTGCATATGTGCTGCGGCGATCTGTTCGAAACGACGCTCGCCGATTTTAGCGACGAGCAATTTTCGGATCGTCCATTTCGACCCCCCAAACTGGCCGACCAGGTCATCTACCGACGCGCCATGTTCGAACGCGTGAACGAGCTGCTGGATATGCTCTAAAATCTCCCTGGTCGCTCCCATCACGCGCCTCCCGCCTTTCGCTGCACTTCCGCCAGGACGATATCGCGGGCGATCGTCAAAATCCTGAACTGTTCCGCGTCGCCACCCTTGTCCGGGTGCAGGTTGAGCGCAGCGCGGCGGTAGGCACTCTGAACGTTATCCTCGTTCATCTCGACCCAGGCCGCCACCTGGCCGCTGTGCTCGCAAATAAATGCCAGCGCCGCGGCATAGTCCCGCACGGGCGAACCCACCTCCGGCAGCTGCTTCCACCCCGTGTACTGCTGGCCCTTCTTGGTGATGCCGTACCGGTCCACCTGCCGCAGGGCCTCCAGGCCCAGCGCGATCGCCCGCAGGTTATCCTGCCACTTGTCAAACACGTCCGTCGCGTACCGCAGGGGCCCATACTTCGATTCAAAGTGCAGGCTGATCGCCGCCGACGCCGGCCTGGCATCCGCCCGCGGCAGCCCGTCGTTTCGGATCATGCTCTCCGGCATGTCCAGCCCGATCACCGCCCGCCGTACCCCGAGCATGCCCAGTTCGCGATTCAAGAGCTCCAGCGTATTCGAATAGCTGCTCTTAAACTGTGACCGCTTCGGATGCCGCGTCCGCTCCTGGCCCCAATCGCCTAATGGCCGAAATATAAATTCACACTTCATTCATTCCGCCTTTCTCAGTATCGATTCGTTTACCCTGAACAGCCGCTGGCGGCCGCGCACAGGAAATGCCATCACGGGCTTGATGCTCTTTTTATCAAACACCCAGCTAAACCGCCCGGCGGCGTAGCCTTCGAATCGCACCATTGACAGCTCTTCATCTCGCTTCTCATGCGCCCGGCAGTCGACCAGGTTCGCCACGCAGAGCGCATGCCCGAGCACGCAGCACGGTTCCTGGATATCATCAACGTCGGGCCTCGATGTGACCTTGACCCAGTCCTCATCTGACTTCTGCGCAGAGCAGATCAGCACTGGTCCCCGATATCGCGTGTACCAGAATCGCGTCTCGACCGGTTTGAGCTTCATCGCAACAAAGCCGGCCCAGGGCTGCCACAGCGTCAGTCCCCTGCATTCCATCGCGCACGCCGAACACAGATCGGGACCAAACCACCAGCACGGCTCTCCCGTTTTTTCCACGCATTGCCTACAATCGTAATCCGTACACCCACACACCCCACACTTAGCCATCATATTCTCCTTGGAACTGCAAAGCCGATAATGTCGCCGAGATCCTCCCGCGGCTGCGGCGCCGGGAAAAAATCCGCAGGATTGACTTGCGGCTCGAAGCACGTCGGCAGCAGCTCATTAAATTCAGCCTGGCCGATCAGCGTCGTCGCCTTGTCATAAAAGTTTCTGGCCAGCACAATTTGCATTTCCTCCCAGAACGCCGGCGGCATCTTGGAGATGTATTTGTAATCGAAGACGCCGGGCCTGTGCTCGCCGTCATCGTCCGAAGAATCAAACACGGAAAACAGAAACTCCGTGATCACTTCTTTAACCTTGTTGCGTTCATCGATATCGATCTTGCCGGTGATGGGGATACAGCAGCGGTCCAGGAAAGTCTTGAGCTGTCTGGCCAGCTCCGTCATTCCATCGCAGAACTGCTTTTGACCGGCATCCAGGATTGCATCATCCAGTGCACTCAGATTCGGCCGGTCTTTGGCAGATAGTTTTTTAACCCGCTTGGCCATTTACTTGCCCTCCGGCGTTGCGTAGGTTTTCAGGGCTACAGCCAAGGCTTTCAAAACGAGATGGAATGGGCTGAGCGTTCGCTTGTGATTTAAGAGCCGGCCCGATTTCCAAACCCCTGGACGGCCGAAGAACTTGCCGCTATGCGATAGCGCTACATTGTAATTGCCGTGATCCTTGGTGCCTGTTCCATCGTTGGCAATCTTGCAAACGCCGATAGTTTTGCTTTTACTCTCGTCACCCATCGGCCATAGTTGAATCTTTACGACAACCATCAGCACTCACCTCCTCGGACCAATCGATACAACCGCCGCGGAATCTCATCTGGCTCACACTGAAGCGCAAATGCAAGTTTCCACCGCTGCCCCAGGCTCAAGCATCGAACGTGTTCAATATAGCCGTGAAACGTCCGGCACACCGGCACCGCAGCATGTGTCCGCACCAAATTTGCGTTCCGGTGTAAAGCACCTTTGTTGACCGGCGTTTTTAAGCCGCTAACGCTGATTTTGTTGTTTTGTGCCATTTTTGAAACCGCCATAAACCCTTGCAAAATAAAAACTTATTGTCTGTAAAGTACCTCAAAAAAAATTTACAAGTAGCCCGAGCGCGGGCTGCTCCTGAACCGCATTGGCGCCGATTCCTGGGGAGGACCCGCGATAACTCACGCTAAAACAACGACTTATAACACTTAATTCTGCCATGTTCGCACCGCTAAAAACTCAACTGAAACACCCTAAATCATTACTTGACAGCACTTTACACCTCATTAAGTTCCCGCTTTCTTGCCGTTCTTGAATGGATTGTGCCCTGCAAGACGCTGATTGAACTCGTACATCCAGACCGCCTCGGGCCCATTGCGATAGCGCTTTCCCCTGGCACGTTGCCGCCCAAAGAACTCAGCACGCTTGATGCTCTTGTCAAACAGTTCGTTCAACTCGGTTGGCTTGCGGCCAGATCGCAACGCCCTTTGCCATGCCGAAGCAAAGGCCTCAATCTCAGAGCGGCCAGCCGGTGAGTCCTGCGAATGCGGAACACCAATCGCACGGAACACACGGTCGGCAAAGATGTAGCCAGTGCGGTCATACAGTTCATCGAGATAGCTAACGATGTTGATGTTGGGTGCGGTCTTATTCCCAGCCCCACCCCCGTCGGTTCCTGTCAGGTCTCCCGTCAGGTTCAGAGGGGCGGTGGTCGGGGAAGAGGGGGCGTAGCCCTGTGGTTGGCTTTCTCGCTGGCCGTTGCGTTTCTGCTGCACTTCACGTCCTGCCTGCTGTTCAGGTTCAGCTTCAGCCTCAGATTCAGCTTCCCTTTGATTTGGGCCTGCCTGGGCCGCGATAGCGGCCCCTTGCCCCTGTGCTTGGCCTTTAGCCTCAGCGGCCCGCGCAGCGGGCCCTTGCCCTTCAGCAGCCGAAGGCTGATCTTCAGTTTTCTTTTCACCTTTACCCGAAGCCGAAGGCTGAGGATTCACTTCACTTTCATCTTCACCTTTTTTAAAGGTGTCCGGAAATTTCCGCCCTTGGGCGGAATTCTTCTTTCTCGCCGCTTTCGACCCCTTAGCGGCGGTTTTTTTCCGGGTCGGCTTTTCTCGCCCTGCTGGCGGTTCGTCCGCTGCCGGCGGCGTACTGCCAGGATCGTCCCCATCATCAACAAACTCCGGCAGCGGCACACGCTCGATCAATCCAGCCTTTTCGAGCCCCTCCAGAACGCCCGCTGTCAAATCCGCACCCAGTCCCAGCCACATCGCGATCTTGCCCGCCGTAGCGGGCTGATACCGCTCATCGAGAAGATAGCCACGGTAGACCCGGCTGCGGTTAGCGGCCATTTTAGCCAGTCGCCAAAAGCACCCCTCCAGCAGGATCTCGGGCATATCCTCCGATGCCATGCACCGCAGACTGGCCAGTTGCTCAGCCAGGTTGATCGACTCATCATCCGACGGCGATACCACGTACTTAAGAAAAAGAAGAGCTCCCTTACGGCATTTTCGCATATCCTCCGGGAGCTCGAATCGCTGTTCAAAATTCAATACGTGCCAGGCTTTCGCCGTTCGCCGCTGTACCGTCTTCGCTGTCTTTGCCATGCACTCATCCCTAAGTTACAACACACCAATAAACCGTTTTCCCCCTTACGCCTTGGCTTTCTGCGGCGCAGGCTTTGACCAGCTCTTCGGTTCGGCATTATCCTTGCAGGCCTTCTCAAATAGCGTATCAACGTCGATCCCCAGCAGTTTGCCCACCTGGCCGGCAGCAGTGATCTTTTCATCCGGCAGGCCAGTGATCGTGCCGTTATACGAAATGTGCTGCAGTATCTGCGGCCGCACCCCTTGTTCCCATAACTCGCCAATCGCTTCCATCATCATGGCCTGGTCGCGGATGTTAGTCAGGGCCATGGCGTTTTGGATCTCATCGAGATCGTTGTCGGAGTGCCCGCCGCCATAATAGGTGCTGCCGTAACTGGAGCATGTGCCAAACTGCCAGACCAGCAGCATCATCGCCGCCAGTTTGTCCTGATACGTAATCGCCTCAATCTTGCACTTCGCGACTTCCTTGTGCAGATCCCCAAGCACCTGTACCCACCGCTTCTTGCCGAGTTCGGCGCGTTTTTCCTTGAGCGATTTCTCCTTGGGCTTAGCCGCTGACCGCGATGAACCGCTGGATCCGCCGGATCCGCCGCTGGACTGCCTGGCGGGTGTATCGGCCGCCTTCTTCCAGACGATCTTGCCGGCGGACTTGCCCGCCACAACCATACATGGAAAACTCTTGGGATCCGTTTTTTTACCGGCCTCGAAATTGCCCGGGTCGCAAAGGCCATCATATTGCTCTTTGAGATCCCGTTTTTCGTTCCAGTCCAGATTCTCGTTCTTTGCGCCCACGATCAACAGTTTCAAGTTGGGGTGCTGCGCCTTGGCCTCGTCGATGCGTTTGCGGACGGCGGCGTGTTTCTTCGCCTCAAAGCACGTTGCGTCCAGGCACCGCTCCTGGTCCGGATCCGTCTCAAATTCCCACAGCAGCTTTTCCTGCCCGCTGCGGCGAGGGCATTCCGAACACTGGCACAGTACCTCTCCCTGTTTATCCGCCAGGATCTCATCCAACGCCCAGGGCACGTTCTTCAACAATCTCAGTTGCTCATTGCACCATTTCTCCAGATCCTTGACCGTTTCTGTTCGCCAGGGCGATATATCTTCCAACAGCCGCTTTTGCGTTTCTCGGTCGAAGCGAGCAATCAGTTCCAGGTGACTGATCGTCCACTTGCTCCAGTCGCCGTCGTCATTCTCTTCGACCTCTTTGATCCAGTCGCGGATGAGGTTTTCAAACACGTTGGCTCGCAACCTGACCCAGCGCTCCGTCTGGCCCAGTTTGTCAGCAACCACTTTTGTATCGCCGCCGCATTTTTCCAGATACAGAGCAACCGCTTTAGCCTCTTCGATGGGCGCCAGGTCTTCGCGGCCGAAAAACGGCACGAACGTCAGCTCAAACGCCTCTTCATCCGTCATGTTGTCATACACCAGCGCCGGGATCGCCTTCAGACCCGCAAGCTCCGCGGCCCTGTGACGGCGGGCGCCGTCGCGCAGGTCGTACTTGCCTTTCTTCTCCGGATGCGGCCGCACGCGGACCGGCTCCAGCACGCCCTCGGCCTTGATGCTGGCCGCCAGCAGCTTAAACTTTTCCGACTCTTCATTCACCAGCCGGGGGTTATCCCCCGTGGGGATGCAGTCAGAAATTTTGAGTTCCATAAACTTCGCTTGATCCATCATTTTCAACTCCTTGATCCTGAATTCCTTAAACTGATTTCCACTTTCCATTTTTGAGCCAGCCGTGCCATCCACATCCAAAGCTGTGATGCACGCTTGGCGTTAACGTCACTTCATCCGGCCAGCCGGACATCTCCCAGGAATTGGGGTTGCCCGGGTCCTGATGCGGCCTGATCTGCAGACCGCTGACCTGGCCGCAGCCAGGACATTTCATCATCAGGCTGCTAATCTGATCTCCGCGGTATGCCGGCAGGATCGCCCCCGCTGGCGCTGCCTCGAAATCCTGATAAACCTTGCAAACAGTCGCTTTCATAAAGTATGGTTCTTCAAAGGATCATTGGCGGCCGGCTCGAATACGGTCCCGCCGCATTTGGAACACTTCACCGGATGGCCACCGTGTTCCTTGTATGTGTACTTCCATCGCATATCTGTGTATCCGCACCCTTTGCATTCGTAATCGATCCGCTTGCTGGATACCTCGGCGGACGGATCCTGCTTGGGGGGGGCGGGTTGCTGCGGTGTCGCTGGCGGCGCTGGCGGTATCGGCGGCGTTTTGGGTTTGCGCTGGCAGCTTCGCCGCTGAAGCTGCTCATCGGTGAATTTCAGATACAATGCCTTCTCCTGCGGCTCGACGCTCAATACCCGCCATTGTTTATCCTGGAGCTTAAACCGCTTGAGAAAACCGGACACGCCGATGCGTGCCGATTCGCCTTTGTGCTGCTGCACACAGAGCGTTTCGCGGCTTTCCTCCGCTTCCGGCCATAGCCCGATGATGCCCCCCCCTTAACGTCATACCCCAATTTGACGTGGCTGATGTTTTTGAGCTTCATCGACTTGGCCAATGGGACAAAATATTTATCGATGGCCAGTTGATTGAAATTCAGCTGATTGCTGGTCAGCGTGACCCGCGGTTCCGTGCAGGCGCCCGCACCGTTCATCTTTTGATACATTTCAAAAGCCATTGTGACATCCTTTCAGAATTGAATTTCAATTTCAATTCGATGGCGCTCACAGTAATCCATCGCCACAGGGTTTCCCCTTTCGGCCAAATCAATCATCAACTGCCGGTACTGTTCGTCCGTGATCACCTCAACGTCCTGGGGCGGCTGGACCTTTTTGCGTTCGGCCGCCTGAAGTACCGCCAGCTTCTCAAAAAAGTCCTTTTCCGGCAGTGTCTTCTTTCCGGGCGCGTAACTTTCCAGCAGGGCCTGCTCGGCCAGAGCGACCGGATACCGGCGGAGCCGTTCCAGGACCGCTTTGTGCTGCACCGCGTTGGGCCTCCACCGCGGGTACATCTGTACGATCCTGTTGTCCGCAAACCACTGTGCCTCGAGTTCCATCATCATCATAAAAATCCGGTCCAAACCGTTTGAGAAATTCATCTCTTCCCAAATAACATTCCCAGCACGGATATCTGCCGCCCTTGTCCACGACTCCGTCGCGCCCTGGGTGCACGCTGCAGCGATAACTGGACTGATTAACCATTCAGCAGCTCATGTCGTAAAGGCACACGCCGGGCAAACAGACGCGGTTCAACCCGTCCCAGCCCGTACAGGGCGTTCCCACCATGGGGCAGACCACGTCATGATCATTGCCGGCCGTGGGCGGCAGTGTGTCGTCGGTCCCGAACAGCTGATCGGCCGTCAGTCCCGGAGCCTCTGGGATTTCTACATACTCGTTCATGTCCTAACCCTTCGAGGCAGCCCGAGCCGCCGCATTGGCTTTGACCCGGTCCTGAATCTGCTCGTTGCGTTTCAAAAAATCCCGCTGTAACGCAGGTACCAGAGGCGCCGGCCTTTCCCATGGGGGTAAAAGATGCATCTTCATCAACAGGCTGCCTTGGGCGGCCTCATTGATAAGGTACGGACGCTTGACTGCCCGTCCAGCCATATAATCGTTAAGGGCCGTTCGAGTGGCTTTGCATCTGGGACATGAAAAATCACTGCAGCAATTACTCATTGAAACCTCCTTGTCAGTTTTGAATTCTTAGTTGTAGCTCGTGATGCCCATCCGCCGATGCAACTCCCGCTGCTTCATCTTGGCCCGATCCACCAGGCTATGACTCCACAGCGCCAACAATGCCATGGCGTAGATGAACAACAGGGGTACGGCGTACCGGCCTGGCTGATGTTTCATCAGTTCCAGCATGAACATCACCAGCACGATCACATTGACAAAAACCGTCGCAAAAATACCTTTCCACATTTGATTACTCCTTAATTGAATTACCGTTATCATTAAATCCAACGTTCGGCGGCGGGCAGAACTAAATCTGCATCTCACGGAGCAACCTACTTTCCTCTTTGCATTTGGGAATGAGGCATAGTGTTCGTTTGCGCCGCTTTATACTGATGGTCCCAAATCCATCAGCCGCCGCCGCCCGTCAGTTCCTGTCACAATCAGCCCGCCTTGTTCATTTGGCGTTCAATCGGTTCGAGCATTTCGCGCCGGCCGGTCAGCCCATCCAGTAAAACTATCCCGAAGAACTGTTCCAGTTCCATGTGCCCTTCGGCATCGAGATGTTTTCTTGCCGCTTCGTTACGCAGGTACATCCGCCGGAGAGATTCAGCCATCAACGGCTGCAGATTCGGCTCCAGTTCCCGCCAGAACCGACGGTCCTCTTCCGTCGTGGTCTGCTGCCAGGCGTTTTCGTCAATCGGTTCAACCACTGCGTCCTGTTTTTTTGCTTCATCCTGAGCCATGTTTTCTCCAATTCGCTAAGGTTTCAAAGGCGGGCGGATCGTACGGACCCGCCCGCTGCCGGTTTTTGCCGACTATTTCATCTTGACCTCCTTTCCGCGGTTGCGAAATCCAGTGATCAAGTCGCTCCATATAAACGGCGGGCGAAGGAGGGGGCGCCCGCCGTCGTGCCATTGGCGGCCTTTCAGCGCAAAGCCGCGGCAACGACTGTCTAAAAGGCGGCGCACAGGACGGCCAAATAGGTGGGGAATACAAGATGTGTCCGGGTGCACCGCCTGGTACCGATATACAAAGGCCCTATTCCTTCAGAGCCGTACCGGTACCCCGGCCGATTGGTTAGCACCCAAATTTCTACCCAAAATGAACTTGATTGCGGTGTGTTACGGGTATATGATGGATTACTGTGAAATGTAAAATATACGGCTAAAGCCCCAGAAACGTGAACCCACTGACCCAAAAACAGCGTTGAGCAAAACTTCCAAGCTGGTCATGTCGGTTCGATTCCGATCGCCCGCTTTTTGCATCTGCATGACAGCACGTGTCAGCAGTTGTCTAAACTCCGCTTTGTCAAAACGTTACGCAACTTTTTCGAGGTTTCAGGCATCGCAAATTTTCCTCCGGATTGCCAGCAAGTGACTACATGTGTCTCCAACAGTACAGATTTTTTACCAATTTACTGCAAGCGCCACTGCAAGCGCAAATATGTTTTCTTTGTTGAACGCCGCAGCCAATATAAAAACTTGCGAACTCATGACCGCTTGCATGCCATGCCAATTTGGGCCACGCACCCAAATTTAGTTGCAACCCTTATAGGGAAATGATCTATGCATCGCCAAGTAGTGACTACTTTTCACGCATAAGCACTAACATCAAACGTCCTGCAGCCACCTGGCCGCTAATTCTGCAAAATCCGCCAAATCGACTTGCTTATTTCCATCCAGGTCTGCACCGCCGCAGGTCGGAACATCGGTACATTCAAAGGAAAGCCACCAGGCGGTGAGCCCTGCCAAGTCTTCAATACCGCGCACACCTGAATAAACGCCGGCCACGTTAATCACTAATTCGACGATATTGAAAAATCCGACCGAATCAGTAACCTGAACCGTAAACATATTCTCGCCAACATCCGGATCTGATGGTGTCCCTGAAAGCGTTCCTTCCGCGGAGACTGCAAGCCAGGCTGGCCCTGCTTCTTTCGAGAACGTCAGCGCATCGCACGCATCCGGATCAAATACATCATAAGACAGCGTGTCTGAATAAGGACAATTTTCCACAGCCAGGGATTTCGACAATGAGTTGTTCAGAAACATTGGCGCCGAAGCCGGCGCCGTCTCCCCGTAGGCATACAAAGCCATCTCTGATAATTGAATGTCGTCATCACCGTTGTTAGCCGTTATATTTAATCGATAGTACTGATAAGACGCCGGAACTGCCACTGAGTACTGTTTAGTAAAATAGCGAGAGGCCCAGGACTGACCTGTCTGCGTATCCAAGACAACCCAGTTCGTTCCATCGTTGGAGCCCTGGAACTGCCAGTCGCGCGGGTCACGCGCCGGTACATCATTGGCGCTTGACAGATCATAGCGCGTAACAACCCACTTTTTGCACGCCCCAAAATCGTACTGAAGCCAGCCTGTATTGCCGGACCCACTGCCGCTGAACCATTTCGTGGACACGTTTCCATCAAAGGCCTTATCTACAGCCTCATTCGGACTCCAAGCGGCATTGTCGGAACTTGCTGACGGAATGCCCCCCGAGGCTCGGTTTAAAAACACTGCACTTGGTATGGCAGCAACAGGCCGGCAGTCAGCGCTCTCGAGAGAATCTTTAACAGCGGAGACGCGATAGTAATAGCTCGTCCCATTGGATACATTCGCATCCGTAAACGTAGTCCCCGCCGGCGTGGCAATGGTCACATAAGGCCCGCTCACGGCTACCGAACGCTTAACATTGTAACTGACGGCCCCCAAAGAGGGTGACCAACTCAACCAGACTTTCACATTGTCCGGCGTTGCCGACAAACCCGTGGGTACTGGCGGTGGTCCAATTTTTGTTACAGCAGATATTTCCGTAGAGTTGTCACTTTGCCCCATGTCATTAGCTGACGCCACAACATAGTAGTAAGCGATGCCGCCGGCCAGACCGGTATCGCTGTAATTTGTCGTAGTGAGATTATCGGCTATGCTTTCGTAAGGCCCGCCGCTGATTGTCGCGCGCTTTACCAGGTAATGCTGTGATCCCGTGCTGGGCGTCCATGAAAGGTCTATGCGATCAGAGGAAATAGCCACTACCGTAAGGCCGGTTGGAACCTGAGGAAGCATGGCGTTTACTTTATAGTAACCATTCACCTGCGTATCAAACCTGGTAATACCTTCACTGAAAGTCGCGGCAACAGGCGTTCCATCCGGCAGAAAGACCCGGTAAGTACCTCTGAGTTCGCAGGGCACACCTTTGGTCGATTTGATCACCGCCTGTGTTAATTGCGAATTGGCCCATTCAATTTCAACCTCAAATCCGCTAGTGGCCCTGAGACCTGTGACATGACCGGCCGGCCAGACATCAGGCAGTGCCGGGAGCAATTGAATCGGTCCCAAATGACTTTGCAGCAGCATTTCGGCAATCCCGGCTGTGCCGCCAAAGTTGCCGTCGATCTGGTATGGCGGATGAGCATCCAGAAGGTTCTCATAGCCCCCCCCGCCGTCGCTCATGTCCAGACCCGTATTGTAGGTCACCCGCAGTGCATTCTTCACGAGCGTATGGGCATGATTGCCGTCCAGCAGCCTGGCCCAGGTGCAAATCTTCCAGGCACGGCTCCAGCCGGTACCGCCGTCACCCCGGGCATTCAGCGATACTTTCGCCGCATCCGAATATTGACTGTCAACTAAAGGAGAAATTTGTTTGCCCGGATATAGACAGATCAAATGGGAAATGTGCCGGTGCGTATTGGTAGAACTATCATCAGTATATTTCCACTCGCGCAGTTGGCCCCAACTGCCAATATGAACGCCCGTATCCAGTTGTGCCAGCTTGCTTTGCAGTGTGGTTCTGAAATCGGCATCCACGTTTAGACTCTCGGCGGCCTCCAGTGTATTCGTGAATAAATCCCAGATGAGCTGCTGAGCATAGGAAACGCCCGCCTCCCACGGTCCCTGTTCCGGTGACCATTCATTCGGGGCGGCGAGTTTGCCATCCGTATCCACGAGCAGCCGGTCGATCCAGAATTCACACGCTTTTTTCATCACGGGATACGCCTTTGTTGATAGATAGTCGGAATCCAGCGTATACGCATAATGCTGCCAGAGGTGCATGCAATACCACGCGTTGGCCGGTCGGTTCCAATTCCAGTCCGAATACGCGAAAATATTATTCTGCGTTTTCATCGTCCAGCCTCTGCACCCAAGGGATGAAGCCATACTGGACCAAGAGGTCTGCACCATCGCCTCGTTGTACACGTAATCGGTGAATACCTGGTGGCATTCAGATAAGTTGGTTGTCTCAGCCGGCCAATAGTTCATTTGAATATTGATATTGGAATGTATGTCGCACTGCCATGGCGGATTGTTCGAATTATTCCAAAGACCTTGCAGATTACTGGGCAAAGCCATGCCGCGAACAGCCGATCATTAAGTAGCGGCCAAATTGGAAATAAAGTACATCCAGGGCCGGATCATAATTACCCGCATTGTAACTGGCCAGCAGTTCATTGGTTGGAAGTGTTGGTTTTGTATCTTCAAGGCTTAAGGATACGCGGTTAAAAAGAAGCTGGTGATCGGCAATATGATCTAATCTTAGCTGGGTATAGTTGTGATGAGCTTCTTTTTGCCAGGCGAATCGATTCCAGCAGCAACGTTATCTGGCGAGGAGAAATGCTGCCGGGCAGAGGTGTCTATATCGGCCAAAGCGATCTGGCTGATGCTCCGTACCACAAAGATAATGGCAGGCAAGTGATGATGTATTCCGATGGAGATGTCTGGAATGAGGCGGATCGCTGCTATTATTACTATGTACCCCTAAAGGGTGATGGCCAGATGTGCTGCCGTATCATTGAATTGACGAATCAGTGGATAAACCCGCAAGATCATGAACTCAGACCGGACTTGTGGACAAAGGCCGGGTTAATGATTCGCCAGTCACTGGAGCCGCAATCCGCACAGTTTGATATCAATATTACGCCCATGATGAACCCGGACGGAACACCCGGGCTTGGCCAATTCCAACTCCAATGTCGGCCGTCAATAGGCAATCCCAGCTATATGGTGGTCCAGAATGAAACAGGGGTTGACGTGGGGAAAAACACGTGGCTGAAGATCACAAAGCGCGGCAACAGTTTGCGCGGTTATCGTTCCTTCGATGGAGGAACGACGTGGACTGAATTCGGTTCCGTTGAACTGAAATTGTCAGAGGAAGCATACATTGGTTTGTTCCTGGCTGGCGCACCGGGTATGTCTGCAAATGCGATTTTTGATAACGTAGCGTTTTCAAATAGTATTGATTGATTGTTGGACCTCACTTTGAGGTTGAGATAAGCGAATCCGAATGAGTAGTCTTTTGAAAGGAGAAGAGCAGATGAGAAGTTTTAGTATTTTGTGGATGGTGGCCTGTTTGTCAGTAATGACATGGGCCACGGTCACCGTTGACGATCATTTCAGTGATGCCGCGATTGGGACAAACACGGACGGTATTGGAACGGGATTTAACGGTAATGGAATTTGGGGCGGCACGGTAACTGAATCAGAAACAACCGTAACCCTGGCCAGTCCCACCGCGGGCTGGGAACGAGCCAATATTGCATCCAAAGAAGCCGTTGCCATTTCGACACCCGCCCGTTATGAGTTCTTGGGAGTAAAGTTTGCCAAAAATACAAGCAGTTGGGGTACAGGAACCACGGACCGGCTGTATTTGGGCGTTAGAGCCAGCAACAGTACCGGAGACGGCAGTCTTGGCGATGGGCAGAGTAATCCAGATACAGGTTTCTGGATTCAGATGGAAAGCGACAGTGTGCCTGCAGGCGCGGGCGATGGTTCTTCCTGGACAGGAACATCTTGCCTGTTCTATGAATCTGCCAGTAACGTCCGTACCGTGTTGGCTTCCTGGACGTTTGATACGCTGAACTGGGACGATAATAATGCCGGCACAATGAACTTCACGCCGGTACTGGATATAACCCTCCAACTCAGCGCCACTGGTTACTCACTGACCATCGCAGGCGATACGATCAGCAACGTAACAGGCTCGCTAACTGGTACCTACGCAGCCGCCGGAATAACTAATGAATTAACCACCGGCTATGCCGCGGCTTTCGTCCAGGGAGAAGCGCCCTCTGTCAATACTTCGATTGACCGAATTATTGTGACAGAAAATGCCGTTCCGTCAAAGATCGACATTGATCAGCCGGAAACTGGCGAAGTTCATGTTCCTGTCGATCAAATTCTAAGCTGGCTTGTCGTTGATTCCGACGTAACTTTAATTGACTTTTATTTGGGGACAGACCCGAATCTTACCGTGAGCGCCAGAAAACTGTTCAATGTGCCGGCAACCACTACATCTTATACGCCGTCACCCGCTCTGGCTAATACGACAACATACTATTGGCGTGTGGATGCTTACGAACCCAACCAGGCTCCAGGTGCAACGGATTTGATCATGACCAAAGGCGATGTATGGCATTTTACAACCGCTGGTCTGGCGGCCGAGGTCTCTCCCGTAAGCCCTGCCATTACAGCGGTAAACGCCGGCGAGCCGAGCATTGTACTTTCAGTAACGGGCTATAATGCCACTGCTTATCAATGGTATAAACAAGATGTTGGTGTGCTGTCCAATGGTTCAGAGTACTCCGGCGTTACTACGAACACACTGACAATTTACGATGTTCAACTGGCGGATGAAGGAAATTACTACTGCCAGGTTGACAATGATAGTCCTGGAACAGAGCCGGTCGATAGTGTCCCAGGGCTTGTAATGACCAAACGTGTGATTATTCATTATCCGCTGGATACCGTTGTTGACGGTGTCACGCCGGACGTTGTTGGCGGTGACGATATGACACTGGTTAATAACGTGATCGGCAATCCTCTGCCGTCACTGGTCACGGGAGTTCCCGAACTGGGTGGTTCCGGACTTTTGTTCAACAATACTGACTCGTCCGATCCGAATTATTCAGGACAGTACGCTACAGCCGGCGACGTGGACGTTGAAGTTATGGGTACCGGGTTGACGGTCGAGGCCTGGATTAAATGGGCCGGCACAAATGGCGTCTACCAGGGCGTTGTTACCCGCAAGACTACTTGGGCCGGTAATCAAATGATGTGGCAGTTGGAGCAGGATATGAACACGGCGGGAGTCAGTTTTACACGCTCCGGTTCCAGCAGTACTGACCGGGCGCCGCTGACAGTTGATCAATGGGCTTATATCGTGGCTACGTACGATTCCGCAACCGGAACCATTCGGATCTACAAAGATGGTGAACTATACGCTACGGCCACCGGTTTCACCTATGGCACCGGGACCGATGCTCCTTTGAAACTGGGCTGCAACGATTTGGTCGAAGGTGTAGCAAGCGGCTTCTTCAACGGAACATTGGATGATGTTAAGATCTACAATTATGCCCGCAGCTCCAGCGAAATTGCCCAGAGCTATGCAGATATCATGAACGTATCGGTCTGCAACAGGGAAGGAACGGCGGCAATGGAGTTCGACGTCAATGATGACTGCAAAGTGGATCTTCTCGATTTTGCGGAATTTGCCGCAGATTGGCTGAACGACAACCGGGTTTACCCGCAGCCGTAATGTCATCGGAGGTAACCAGGTTTGAGGGCATCCTCGTGGTGCCCTCAAATCGGATTGAAAGATAAGTCGCGAAAGTGAGATGTATGTGAATCGTGTGCGGACAGAATTAGCTGTACAAGCATATGATTGAAAAATGTAAATTTGTTTTGGAGGATCGGAAAGATGAAGAATGTAATTGTAGTTGCAGTATTAGCAGGAATGTTGTCTTCTGGCGCCTTGGGCGCAATGATCATTGTGGATGATCACTTCAATGACGGTGTGATCGGGACAAACACCGGCGGGATCGGAACGGGATTCAACGGAGACGGAATTTGGGGCGGTACAGTGACTGAATCAGGAACCTCTGTAACATTAGCCAGTGGAGCTGCCGGCTGGGAACGGGCAAACATTGCATCCAAAGAAGGCGCCCTCATCGGGGCTACAGCACGTTACGAGTTTTTGGGTGTAAGCTTTGCCAAAAATGCGACCAGTTGGGGCGGCGGAAGCACGGACCGGCTCTATTTCGGTGTCAGGGGCAGCAATAGTACCGGGGACGGCAGTCTTGGAGATGGGCAGGATAATCCCGATACAGGTTTCTGGATTCAGATGGAAAGCGACAGTGTCCCTATGGGTACCGGTAATGGCTCCTGGACAGGAACATCTTGCCTGTTCTATGAATCTGCTAGCAACGTCCGCACGGTATTGGCTTCCTGGACGTTTGACACGCTGAACTGGGACGATAATAATGCTGGCACAATGAACTTCACGCCGGTACTGGACGTTACGCTCGATCTCGACGCCACCGGTTACTCGCTGACCATTGCTGGAGATACGATCAGCAACGTGACCGGTTTGTTGGCCAATACCTACGCAGCGGCCGGGATCACGAACGAATTAACGATGGGCTATGCCGCTTCTTTTTTCCAGGGAGAAGCGCCCTCTGTCGATACCTCGATTGACCGCATTGTTATTAGCACCGTTCCGGAACCGGCAACCATGGTTCTGTTGGGACTAGGTTCCATTGTACTTCGCAGAAAAAAATAAACGGAGAGTTGCATTAGGTGTATGAAATAATAATGATGGCAGAGGATTTGGCTGGCTGACAACCGGCCAAATCTTTCTGTGTTTACAATTCTCAGAATACTGAAGAACATCAATGTTCATAATACAACCTAAGATCAAAGACAAATTGCGTTGGAACGAATTCAGAGATAAAAGGAGAGGTCAACAATGACAAAACGTGCATTTACGTTACTCAAACTGACCGATTGAAAGATTTTTGATGATAGCAGTGATTCAACAAAAACAGCCTCAAATGCCGATAAGTCTTGTGTTGAGCATTACTTATTCGCACGGAGGCTGCATGATTACTATCGGCAAAATTCCTCAAAAAGTCAAAACTTTTTTCAAGCCGGTCAACACCACTGTCTCGGCTCACGTTTATGCATATTATTGCCGCCTTGTGCTTGCGGTTTGCATCAGTCATGGCAGCACAATTGAACGGCTTGTCAGTCTGCTCAGAGGCAGTCCTCAC
>JAJFTK010000047.1 GCA_021372945.1 Planctomycetaceae bacterium
GATGAGTCAACTCAAAGCCCGGATGCACCAGATCATCTGGCGTCAGGAGGTTCAGAATGTGATCAACTATAGCCATGAAAAAACTGTTATCCGCCGCTTGGAAAAACTCTTGGCGGCCTAAAATTCGGTCAGTTTGAGTAACTAAATCTGTTTGCTTCTGTAGCTTTCCACTTCCCAATTCTCAATGAATTGTCTCGCCCTGTCGCTCATGTAGTCGACGCCTCCGAACGCCTTGGCCAGCTTCTTCACCATCGCCCCATCTTGCGCCAATTCCAGCGCAAGCGCCGCCTTTTTTGCCGTTGCCGCCACCCCGAACACCGCATGCTCATAGGCCACCACCTGCGGCAGATATCCATGCATCTTTTGAAACGCCGTGAAGGCTTCTGCGCTGGGTTCACCCACGAACGGGTACGACTTGGAATAGACAATATGGTCCGGCGAGATCGGCCCTTCGGCAAACTCGAACATCCCGCTTTCGGCGATCGCCACGTCCGCCCTCTGCACGGAATCGAGGATCCGCGCGCGGGCCGCCGCCAGCCATTCGCTCTCAGGCAGCGGGCCCACCCGCAGCTCCGTGCTGATCTTCATCTTCTCGTACAGCATCCTGAGCCCGCTGAGCATCTTGTCGTAAAGGTTGCGGATCTGCCGCGGCGTATTGCCGGCAACGAAAACACCGTGGTTCTTCAAAAAGATCACATAAGGTTCGTGTCCGTTGGCGTCCCGATAGGCCTGTATGTGTTTTCGCACCTCCATGCAGAGCGTATAGCCGGGATCGATATAATCCAGCCAAAGCGACTGCGGAAAGAGCCGCGCGCAAACCTTCTTGCCGTCAACCGCGCAGGTCATTCCGTTCACGAGGGCCGGATGCGTATGCACGACATAGCGATAGGCGATGGAATCATGCAGCGGCGCCTCGACCGATGCCCGTCCCGGCGTCTCCGCCTGCACCGCCTGTTCCATCATTTCACGGACCAGCTTTTCACGGGCCGCCGGTTCCTCAGGGGTTTGCACCGCGTATAATTGCGCCAGTTTTTTTCGGCTCAGCCCGACGAACTTGTCAGCCTCGATGCCCGCCAGCGTTGTGCCTGAAGGTTTGACCCAAAGCGTGGAAGTGTTTTTCGCCGACGTGTTTCCGCCGCCGCCGCGCACATAATCGCTGGTTCCAAACTCGTGCGATAACTCAGTAATGCGATCCAGCAATTCCATTCAAAATCCCTTTCTCGGCGGCGAACTTGCGAATTTGCAAAATTATAGCTCTTTTGCGCATAAATAAAACCACTTTTTTGCGACATTAGATAATTGTTTTGCGACACCGACGCACTTTATAACATGTTCAATGTCCGCGCTCAACTCCCAAATCCTGGTAGATTGCAGGGCAATTTTTGATTCCACAACTCACGACTCATGGATGCGCCCCACGGGTTTGCCTCATTGAAGTGATACCAACAAAAAAGGCCGGTCAAAGACCGGCCTTTTAAGCTGCGTTCGATTCGTCTAATCTTGACCCAACCTTGTCCGGGGCTCATTCGGCGAACGAAAAACCGTATTGGCCAGGTGCCTCTGTTCCTGCTCGGTCAAAGTCGGTTCCTTCACGATATACGGCGTAATGAACACGACCAATTCGCTGTCGACCGTGCTCTCGCCTTCAAAGCGGAAAATCCCGCCCACCAGCGGCAGATCCCCAAGCAGCGGGATCTTGTTTTTCTGCTGCGATACATCCTGCTTCTTGAGGCCGCCGATCACTACCGTTTGCGCATCGCGGATCAGCGCGATCGTCGTCGTCTCTCGCGTCGCCACGATCGGCTGCGGGCTGGCATTGTTTACGCCGGCAAGAACCACGTCGCCCGTCCGCATGCTGAATTTCGGGTTCAGCACCAGCCGGATCAGCCCGTCGCGCGTCAAGTGCGGCGTCACCCGCAGTTCCACGCCCACGTCCCGGAACGCCGTCGTGCCGATACTGCCGCCGGCGCTGCTCTCGGTCAGTTCCTGGTAAGGGATCTCTTCCACTATCTTGATCTCGGCCAGCTCGTTATCCAGCACCATGATCCGCGGGTTGGCCAGCAGCTTGGCGCGGATGTCCTCCTGCTGGGCCTTGACCAGCGCATCCAGCCGGACATTGTCGTTGACAATGCCAAACCGGAACAATCCGCTGGTGTCCGTGGCCTTGTTCGTGGCGCCAAGAAAGTTAGAGGTGACGAACGGCGTTGTCTGCGTTAACGCGTCGGCGTTGCCGGGCGTACTGAGCGGTTCTCCATTGATATAGGATTTATTGTCCACCAGGAAACCCGTGCGCGTCCCCATCTGCCACTCAACACCCAGGTCCATGCGGTCCTTGGAAGAGATGTCGTAGATCTTTGCTTCCACCAGGATCTGCGGCGTCACCTGGTCGATCTCCGCCACGAACGAATCCATCGCCTTGATCTTGCTTTCCACGTCCGTCACGATGATGTTGCTCGTGCCCGGGTTCGATGAAATTGCCCCCTTGTCCGAGATAAATTTCTTTAATGCCTTCTCCACTTCCACCGCGTCGGCATACGTCACCCGGTAAACACGGCTAACGATCGGCTCGCGCACATCGAGGATCTCGTCCTTGGGAACGACGCGGATCATGTTATCGGTTGTAACAAAAGAATACCCTTGCGCCTCCAGGATATTCGTCAGCGCCTCCCCCAGCGGCACGTCCGTCAGCGAAGCGGTGACCTTCCCCTCCACCTTTGGGCTCTTGATAATATCCACGTCCGCCTGCTTGGCCATGATCATCAGCACATCATCGATCGGCGTTTCGCGAAAATCCACGCAGATCTGCTGTTGCATGCGCTCTTGAACCGGCGTGAGGATTCCGGGCTTATCCTGGCCAATGCCTATTTCCTCGATGCCCAGAAGTGCCGGCGACATCCAGGTCGCCAGTATCCAGATATAGAGGCCCACTCGAATCGCTCCTGTTCTTCCCATGTTCTCTTTTCCTTTCGTCGCTCATATGCTCTGCGGCAGCCGGTTCCTATCGCTGCACAGACTGCGTCCAGCGGTTCCCGTTGGACTCGAATTCCACCTGGTTTCTGTCGATCTTCACGATAGTTACGCCGTTGATGACCTGCCCTTCTTTGACAATTTCATTATTGATCAACGCCGTGGGTTTGGTCTGGCTGAAAACTATTCCCTTCACCGTCATTTCCATCTGCGCCGTTGGGTTGGCGCCCGTTGTTTCAGTTTTCAAAGCCGCCACTGGCGCCGGTTTCATAGGGTCGCGCATCGTTTCCGGCAGCGGCTCCGGCGTTTTCCACGCGCTCTTCACATCGGCCTTCACAGCCGGCGGTTCGATCTGCGATTCTTTCTTGCTCGTTGGAACCTGGCTTTGGCCCGTGCCTCCAAGCGAAATAAACAAAACCGTCGCGAATACGATCGCCAGCGCGCCGACCATAATGGCCATTTTCTTCTGGCGAGGATCCAGCGAACTGCCCCTGCCGGCGGCCTTTTTCAATTGCGTCACCATAGACGCCGACTTTGCTGTGCCCACATTGTGCCTGCATACAGGCATGGGCCGCCGCGTCAGTGCCGGAGTCTTAGAACAGGGTTCCTGCGCGCTTGCCTCCGGTGCGATCATGCCAGTCGCCGCTGGCGCTATTGCGGGCGACTCCGGTTGGATCGGCGTCTGTGCCGAGCCGTCGGCCGGCTCAGTTTCCAAAACGGCCATACCGGCGGGCGTATCCGAACCGCCGTCAAATATGCACGCAATCTGTTTGTGCAACCCTGACTTTTTCATAAGTGATTTCTTCCGCTAGTTGAATATATTGCCGGGCTCCCTGGCAGCTCGGATCAAATGTAACCACGGGCTCTCCGGCGCTTGGCGCTTCGGCCAGCCGCACGCTGCGATGGATCACCGTCCTGAAGACCCGCTCTCCGAAATAGTCGCGCATTTGCCGCTCGACGTCCTGGCTGAGCATCGTTCGCCGTTCCGAAAGCGTCAACAGGATGCGGCAATTCGACAACGCCGGGTTGAAACGCTCAATGACGATGTCCACGGTCTCCAGCACCTGCTTGAGACCTTCGACCGCGTAATAATGGGTTTGGACCGGGATCAGAAGTTCCGTCGCGGCCGTCAATGCGTTCAGCGTCAGCAGGCTCAGCGACGGCGAACAATCGATGATGCAGTAATCGAAGAACAACTGGATCGGTTCAAGACGCTGTGTGAGAATGAATTCGCGCCCAGGCATAGCCAAAAGCTGCGGCTCGGCGCCGCTCAGCAGCACGTTGGACGGAGCCATCATCAGCAGGCCGACCTGAGTCGGCCGCAGCACCTGCGCCAAAGCAACTTCCGGATGCATGATCACATCATAGATCGTTCGTTCACATTTTTCCGGCGTCAGCCCCAAGCCCAGCGTCGCGTGCCCCTGCGGATCAAGATCGATCACCAGGGTGCGAAACCCGCGCTGCGCCAGCGCCGCCGCCAGGTTCACCGCGGTCGTCGTTTTTCCGCAACCGCCCTTTTGATTGGTTACTGCAATGATCCTCAAGTTCCCTTTTCCTGTCCTGAATACCGCTTCCTTGAACTACTTGGATCCCGCCAGCGCCAGTGCAGGCGTCTTGCTCGACGTGGTCAGGATGGAAAGTTCCATTTGGTACTTGCATCCTTGCCTGTTGCCGCTGTCCCTGGAAACAACCACCTTCTCCACGAAGATGGCCGGCTTGTTGCGTTCCAGCAGGTTGACAAAACGGGCAAATTGTTCGTATGTGCCGGCGAATTCCACCGCAAGCCATGATTCGCGCAGGCCCGTGCCGCTCTTGTCCTCCGGTCCGGAATTAATGCTCTTGCTGGAAAACTCCGCCAGGTTCAACTGGCCCGCCATGCGGCCCACCTCAAACACCAGGCTGCTCACCTGCTCGTCCGGGATCGTAAAAACACCCAATTGGCTGGTCACTTTCTGGTTTTGCTGCTCCAGTTCAAGTCGTGTTTTTTCGCTGGCCGCTTTCTGGGCCAGGTCGGCCTGCTGGGCCGTTTCTTTGTACTGGGCCTGCATTTGCCTGAGCGTCTCGTGCTGCGGCAGGTAAAAACAAACGGTCCCCGCACACAAAAGGGCTCCCGCCGCGATCCACTCTCCGGCAAGGATCTTCTGATAACGCGTCAACGTCCTTTTCCACAGCTTTGCCATTAGTGAGTTTGCTCCTGAAGCTCGCATTCGATGGAGTAATAGGTCGCATCCCGCCCATCCACCGCTCCCTGCTGACGAGCCGCTGTCTTGATCTCTTTGAATAGTGAGCCGGCCAGTTTTGATTTCTTCAGTTCCGCCACGTAGTCCTGCACCAGACGGTCGCCGCCCGGCGTATTGAAATCACACAGGACCAGCGTCAGGCTGCGGCGGATCACGGTTCGCTGCTTGGCTTCTTTGGATCCCTCGCTCTGATATTTTTGCTTCGAGGAGGTGCGGTCCAGCGTAATCTCGTAGAAAAAGATTTCTTCCGGCAATCGTTCCAGCAGTTCATTGAGCAGGTCGGTCACCTGGATCCGGCAGTTCAGCGCCCCGGCCACCTGCGCCAGTTGCTTGTTCAAGCGGCTGATCTGCGCGGAGGTCTGGCGATAGGCCTCGACCTGATCCCAATTCTGCCGGACCATTGCTTCGTTCTTCACGATCGCGCTCTTTTCCGCGTTCAATTTGGCGCGATCATACTGCCAGGCGCCCGCCAGCAGAACCAGCGCCGCCAGCGGCAAGGCAAGCCCCGCCGCCCGAAGGATCCGGCGCAGCATACCGGTCTTTTGCGGAAGACCCTGGCCTTTTAATAGATCGATTGCAAACATTTAGACTGTCCTCATGGCAAGGCCGGTCGCGATCGCCAAAACCGGACCGCACGCTTTGAGCCCATTCTGTTCGGCCGGCGTCTGCCACTCGATATGGTCCATCGGGTTCAGGACCTCGGCTTCCGCCGGCAGTGCATCCATTAACATATCTCGAAACATCGGAACCTGCGAAAAACCTCCGCATAGGAAGATCTTTTCGACTGCCGAACTCTTTTCCTGAAACGCATAAAACCGCAGGGTTTCATTGATCATCATCACCATGGGCCGGATCGCGTTATTCAGCGACAGCAGGGTCTTGTTGCGGTTGGCCCCCCCAATGGCGGCCTCCGCGTCGCAAAGAATCTGCTGAACGTCGCTTTCACTGAGCCCCTGCTCGCCGCTGATCTGCCCAATGATGCTGCCGCCCGCCACGTTCAGGTCCCGTACAAAGGGAAGACCGTTCTGCCCGTAGATGATCACGCTGCTCTTACTCCAGCCGATATCGATGACCGCTACCGTGCCGCTGTCGCCAACCAGGTTCAGTTCGGTCAGGCAGTTCAGCAGCGCAAGCGCCTCGGCATCCATCAGCACCGGTTTTACCCGCGCCGCAGTCAGCGCGGAGATCCGTTGGTTGATCAGCCGCTGCGTCCCGACGACCATCAGCCCGTTATGCGGTCCCGGTTCCGCCCGGTTTTGGCCCTCCGTCTCGACCAGTTGATAATCCAGCACGCTGGTTTTCATATCCAGCGGGCATACCGACTGTGCCTCCAGCAGGACCGCCTGGTCCAAGGCCTTGAGCGGTAGGGGCGGAAACTTAAAGCCGCGTATCATGACTTCCGTTCCGGCCGCGGCGCACACCGCGGATCGTTCGCGAACCTCGGCCCGTGACAGACACTCACCGATCGCCTTGGCCGCCCGTGCTTCATCGCTGCCGCCGGCTGCCGCCGCCAACTCACAGATCGCCGCGGCCGTCACGCAATACCCGCGCTCATTGCGGCTGAGGCGAACCAGTTTAACCGCGCGCGAACCGACGTCCAGTCCGACCACCTCTGTTTTCTTTTTTGTAAGCAAGCTCATCGACATTTTAGCTTCCCTGTCAATTCTCGTTCCATCGGCTGACCACGAATTGCGACCCTTCGTCATGAACGCTCACATCGCGGAGGGCCACATCATAGTAGAAATTGGCCGGGTTCTTCAGCTCGAAGTTTTTCGCCGCAAACGCACCATACAGATCGCCGCCCGAAAACACCGTTACATTCGCGTTCGGCGCATAGATGGTGCCGTAGAAATCGCTTTTCGCCTTCAGATCGATCACTTGGCCGGCGTCTCCCGTCCCGTACAGCGTAAACATGCTCGGCACCTGCGTGCCGTTATTGATCCCGGAATTGTTGTCCGACGCCCAGTTGCCGTCCAGGTAGATCTTCAGCGAGGAATTATGGCCCGGCTCCAGGTAAATCTCACTATCCTGGCCCATGTTCACATCACCGGTCACATAGAGTACACAGGGCCCCACCACGCGAAGCTGCGTTCCCTGTTTGAGACTAATGCCCGCGAATCTTCCAATCGGGAGATAATCGCCGCCAAGCCCGATCGTCTTAGCGCCGTTTTTCACTTCGATCTTGGAATCGGGTCCGAACAGCTTGGGCGGATCCACCGGCGGAAAGTCCACGTCCCTGGGCAGTGAATAACGATCGCCCGTCGTGGCGCCCTGGTCCTTGATGACCGTATTCACATTGCCGCCTACCCCAACCACGATATCGCCGTCAACGATGACTTTATTATTCAGCATCACCATGCTGTCTTCGACGCTATTGGTGCCGATGACCACTTTTTCATTCGTATCCGTCGGATTCATGCTGATCCGCGAATCGATGCATTGGATCACCGTACCGCTTTTTAGGCTCAGACTGTCACGGCATAGAACGGCATCCTCAAAAAGGCCTCGCAGCCGCAGCGCCGACTGGACCGTTCGCTGTCGGCTGCCGCAGGTGCCGGTCGATTGAAGCAGGTAGCCGTCGCTGGCACTGTAACTGGTATCGACCGAAAACGTCGCCTCGGACCCTTCGATCGGCACATGCTCATAATGCGGCCGCAGCAGCGGCATCCACGTGCGGTTCTCCACCGCGTTATTGATCTGCCGCACCGCCAGTTCAAGCCCCGCATCGGCCGCCGAACGGGCGCCGATATCGTCCGCCTGCCGGATCGCCGCAAGCCGCGACTGCGTTCCCAGCGTCACCATCCCGGTCCCCAGCGCCATGGCAACCAGCACGACGACCATCACCAGGATCAGCACCGACCCCGAATTTTCCGTATTTGATTTCATTTTGCGATCACCTTTTATAGGACGCAGCGGCCCGCAGTGACTCATGTGCCGAATTATCGACGCTGCACGCCGCCGACTTAACTACTCGTTATGCAAAATCGCCGCCGTCACCAGGGTCGTCTGCTCTCGTCCATCATCCAAAAGCAGCACCATCTCCACTCCCCCGTCAAAGGGCCGAAACTGCAGGTCCGTCACGTGCGCGGCCAGTTTGACAGTGCTATCCACTTGCTGGGGGTCGAGCGTGCCGGTCTCCAGATAAAGCTCTTGCGGATCGTCCTGCGACCGATAAAACCGGCCAAACGCATCCAGCGCCTCAGACGTTTGCCAATCGCTGTAATAATACACGGTGATGTCATCGGTCCCGTTGAGAACGTACCGGCTGTGCGAGGCCTTCCGCAGGATGCGCTCGAACGCGGCCCCGCTCATCGCCGCATCATCGGCGGCCCCGCCATATATCTTGGCGTACGAATCCAGCCATCCGCGGTGGCTGTCGACCATGATCATCGCAACTGCGGCGACCATGACGCTGCTGATCAAGATCGTAACGACCAGTTCCATCAGCGTAAAACCGTTTGCTCGTGAGATCCTCATACCTCGTTCCTTCTCTATAAACTGGTTAACGTCGGCAGATGAAATTGACGGTCCCTGCCGCGCGCATCCTGCCAGGCGGCAATCACATGGATCGACCGCGTGTTGGGCATGCTCGGATAATCCTTGTAGTACAGGTGCGCATCGAACGATTTGCCGTTGAGCTGGACCCGGTAACTGCCGGCGTAATTGCCGTCGAATTCCGGCAGCGTGATTTGCCCCGTTACGGCCGTGATCTGCAGCCCGGGCTCATACGCGTAACTCAGCGGGGTGAACGCCGGATCTCCTCCCGACGAGCCCCACGCCTCCGACAGCAGGAGCGCTGTATGCGCTGCCATCAGATGATCTTCCGCCCGTTCAGCCGCCGTCACCGTGTAGCACCGAAAACTCATCACCGCGCCGATCGTGATCAGCAGCAGCACCAGCGTCACCATGCACTCCACCAGCGAAAAGCCTTTGTTTTTCATGGATCAATTTTCCTTCTGAATCTTTACAGTTCTTCCCAGCGCAGCACGCTGAAGCGGATCCCTTCGTCCGTAAGGCTCACGTCCCGAAGGGCCTTATCATAATAAACATCGCCATCATTCTTGAGTTCGAAACCTTTCGTGATGAACGACCCCTTGGCGTTGCCTCCGTTATCCAGCGCCATCAGCGCCTCCGGAGCGTAGATGCAGCCGTAAAGGTCGCTGGAATTCTTTAGACTGAACGTCTGGTTGGTGCCCGTTCCATAGATGCGCACGTCGGAAGCGATGCGGCTGGCCGTGTTAATGCCGGCGCTATTGCCGGCGTCGATGTTCCCATCCACGTAGAGCTTCAGCGTCGAGCCATTCTTGATATCCAGTTTGGCGCCATTCTTGAGTTCCACGTCGCCGGTAATGTGCAGCACCAGGTCGCCGTCGATCTCCAGCTTGCCATTATTATTGATGCTGATGCCCGTGTACTTGCCGCTGTCATTTGTGTCCAGCTCAACCGTATTGCCGCTGATGGCGGCTTTGGAGGCGAGGAAACCCGGCCCGCGGATCGTGGGCAGATAATACGGCGCCGGCATCGTGAATAGTTCCCCCGCCACTGATTGCCGGTTCTTCATCTTGATCACCGTTGGAGGATTGCCGCCGGGCCCGACATACACATCGCCGTCAACATCCGTCTTAAGTTTCAGGTCTATGCTGCCCGCCGCAGTGCTCAAGGTTCCGATCGATGCGTGCACGTCTGTGTCGCCCGGATCGGCCGAATTATAGCCGCCGATCTTGGATTTATTCTTCATCGTAAGCTGGCCCTTCGTCAGGACCGCAAAATCATCCGAGAAGGGGCTGGTCAGCCCCACCAGCACGCGGATCGTTTTGCTCTGCGAGCCGCATATCCCCGTGGACACGATCTGGTAGCCCGCATCGACGTCGCCGCTGAATGTCACCGTGTATTCGCCTTTGCAGGCCGGCAGACGCTCGGAGTCAAACAACACCGGAACTGAGTCCGAGGTCCACGTGCCCGCCTCCAGGCTCTGGTTCATCAGGTATAAAACACGCTCGATCCCCCCGTCTGCCGCAAGCCGCGCCGTCATGGCCGCCGTGTTGCGGATCGTCCGAAGACGTGATTGCTGTCCCAGGTGCGCCAGCGCCAGGCTCGTCATCGCCAACAGCAGCGTCAGCAGCACCATCAGCGACAGGATCGCGCCCTTGCGCCTAACTGACCGCCTGCATGCTCTTTTTTTCATTGTTGACCTCTACTTATTATGACGTACCGCCGAAGACACCACCGGCAGAATATTCGGGTCCTGGTATGTCAGATACATGCGCAGCGCCGTATCCTGCGCCGCAAAAATCAGTTGATCCACCGCGTGCGCCAGCACCAGGCTGTTCGTTTCAGACTCGGTATCGACCTGCCACGTCCCCGCGAGCATCCTTCCGTGTTCGAGGAAAACATCCGCGTCTTCCCTGTAAATGCGGGCATAGTTCTCGGGAGTGTCTGCGATGGACTCATGGTCCCAGTAATAGACCTCCAGAGAATCCTGGCCTTCTCCAATCACGCATTTTCGCAGACTGGCTTTATTGCAGATCGCATCGAACACCCGCTGGATCAGAAAACTATCCGTCGCCGGATCGCCGTACACGCGACCATACAGGCGGTTCCAATTGTGCTGCCCGCCGGCCAGCAGCATGCCGGCCGCCAGCGTCACCACCGAAATAATGCTCATCGTTACCATCAGCTCGATAAGAGTGAAACCCTTATAACTCTCCCCCTTTACAGGGGGGAGTACGGCCTTTGGCCCAGAGGGGGTCATCCTGAACGCCGATCCTGGGTCGATTAAAGCAAACGCGTTCTTTCGCATCAGTTGCCTCAATTAAGGCTGGGAAACGAATGCCGAAAACGGAATGTTCGCTTCCTCGCCGGTCAAGTCGCCTGCGGAATAATCCTTCTTCCACGCGACGATCACGCTGAGAGCCTGCGGTTCCTGCTCGTTGGCCTCCGCCTGTGAAAGCGTGACAAAATAGTATGTGTTTGCCATCCGCACACCGTAACTGCCCTGCTTGATAAACGCATCCTCGCCATCAGGCACAGCCGGGCCGCCGGCGATCGCTTCGATCTTCATTTTGTCGCCAAATTGCGCAACCGGGTCAAAACCCGCCGGGCCTCCGCCGGCCTTCCAGCTTTCAAGCAGCAGCAGCCCAAGCCGCGCCCCCGAGGCCTGCACCTCCGACAGCCGCACATCGTGCGTGCTAAAGTACTGATACCCCAGTACGCCGTTGACCAAGACCATGATGATGAGAATCGAGATGACAACTTCGACCAACGTAAACGCCCGGAGCAATCGGTTCCCGCCATGACGCGGTTTTCGTTTGCCGGACCACATAGTTCACCTTCACCTGCTTCTGTGATAGTGCTAAAAAAGGGAGCGAAGGACACGACCAATCGCACCCTCACGCTCCCTTTTAAATGAGCTCATTAGGATCTTTAGGGCTTACTGTTTGTCCCATTCGCCTTCGGCAGTAAGCACATACGAACCGGCCGCCGGCTTCTTTCCGGTGCCGTCACTCGTAACCGTTATTACTGCTATCCCGGTATCTTCGTCAACCGTATCGACGTTAAAGTCACCAGGCGCAAAATAGGTCCCCGTCAGGTCGGCGGGGTTGAATCCCAGTGACGCCTGAAGGGTCGGGTCATTCAGCGTCCCAGTCAGCTTCGCGTCGGCATCTTCCGCATACGCCACGCGCACGGCCGAACGGATCGTGCCGGCAATCGCGTTGGCTTCCGACCACTTGGCCGAATCGATACGCCCCCGCATCAGCGGGATCGATGCAGCCGCTAAAATACCGACGATCAGGATAACGACCATCAGTTCGATCAATGTGAAACCTTTTGCTTTCATGAGATAACTCCTAAAAAGTGGTTTTTTTCACACTACAACGATAGCTTCGAACACTCACGTCATTGACTTAATTAAAATCACTTTATTTGGATACAATTTCCGTTATACGGACATTGAGAAGATCGGCAGATACATCGCCAGGATCACCGTCAGCACGATCGCTCCAACACTGATGATCAGCGCCGGTTCCAGCATGCTCAGCATCATCGAAACCAGCACATCGACCTTCTTTTCGTAGTATTGGCTCGTCTTTTCCATCACGGCGGAAAGCGAACCGCTGTTCTCACCGATTTGCGCCATCTTGATCGCCACGCCCGGGAAAAACCCGACCTCCTGCATGCTGGCCGAGATGCTCACGCCGGCCACCATCTTGTCGCGCGTAGCCAGCACGCCCTCGTGCAAGATCTCGTTATTGGTCATGCCCGCCAGGATCTGGAACGCATCCAGCAGCGGCACGCCCGCGGCGATCAGCGTGGATAACGTCTTGCAGAACGTCGCCACGAACGCCATGAGCTGGATCTTCCCGAAGATCGGCGCTGCCAGGGCGAACTTGCATAGATTGCGATGCCCTTTGGCGGTTCTGCCGTAAAGGACCAATCCGACGATGCCGGCAATGAGCCCCACGATAATGAACGGCGAGTTATGCATGAGCCCATTATAGATCGCCATGAACCCGCGCGTAAACGCCGGCAGCTTGCCGTTGAATTCCTTGAACATCGTGGTAAATCGCGGGATGATCAGCGTCATCAGAACGATCACGATCACCACAATGAAAACCACCACAAAAATGGGGTAGGCCAGAGCGCCTTTGACCTTGCGCGCCAGTTTATCTTTGTTCTCATAATGCTCCGCCAGCCGCTGCAGCGACATTGTCAGCGAGCCGCTGGTTTCACCCGCCATCACAATGGCGGCGCTGAGCTTGCTGAACACCCGCGGATTCTCGCGGATCATGTCCGTCATGGACCGGCCCTGTTCCAGCCCGGCGGCCATTCCGCTCAAAATATGGGCGAAATAAGGATTCGGCATCTCTTCGGCGATCGTCTCGATCGCCGATGTGATCGGAAGTCCTCCGCCCAGCATCGTGCTGAGCTGCCAGCAGAACGTCGAAAGGTCCGGCGATTTCACGCGCTTATAAGGAACAGACGATTTCTTTTCCTGCTTTTGTGGCGATTGTACCTCCGTGACGGAAACCGGCGTCAGTTGCTCCTGCCGCAGATACGCCAGGACCGCCTCTTCGCTGGACGCCTGGTGAACCCCTTCCCGGCAGTTGCCCAAACTATCCCATGCTACAAATTCAAATGTACTCATTATGGACCTCTCGCCCGTTGCTGGCATTGCACGGTTTTTCTCTCTCCTTTTTTCTCGACATAAAATTGCCGTAAATTAACCGCACAACCCTGCGGGTCCGTCAGGTCCCATAAAACCGGTTTGCGGCCGCGCCGTACCCGGGCAACACCGCATCCGCACTCTCTATGTCCGTAAAATAACCGTGCTAACTCTTCAAATCGTTTGTCCGCGGTCCGATAACCACGTATCCGCAAAATTGCGTAACCTCGGGTACTGGCATTTTTTAGCAAAGCCGGCCGGTAAAAAAGGCGATATAGCACCCGGTCAACGTTTTTAAGTGAGGCATATATGTCACAAGAACAATACGATACGCCGATTTCGGCAAATAGCGGCACTCCAGCGCCTCCGCCAAAGGCCGCTGCCGTTGCGAAGAATCCAGTCCGCCGCAGGGCGTGCCCCATGGGGTACGAATGGCTCAAGGCCCCTTCGATCCTGCTCTTGGCAATTGGCCTGCTGGGAGTCCTCTCAAGCACCGTGGATTATTTTGAAGAGGCCCTTTCTTTTCTTCAACTGCCCCCGCTTACCTGCAGCATCATTATCGCGGCACTGGCCTGTGTGCTGATGTCTGTCAGCCTGTTCGCCAGGGATCATCGCCGCAGCGGTTCCGACGCAATTGACTTTCTGCAGGATAGCTGGAGAAGCATCTGATTGAGCCTGTTTCAGGCTTAAGATGAGTGATAAACTTCCACGCCGTCGTGCTCGGGTTGGATCGAATATCGGCGGCGCAGGCGGATCTCGCCCGTGAAAGATCAGCTCGCTACGTTTTCGGCGTACGTAACCCGCAGCACTTCATCGGCGGTCGTCTTGCCGTCCAGGATCCGCGTGACGCCGCTTTCGAGCAGACCGCCGTAGCCTTTGGCCCTGGCCTTTTGCCGGATCTCAAATTCCCTGGCGCCGCATGAGATCGCCTCGCGAAGCTCGGAATCCATCACCAGGAACTCGAAGATCGGAGTCCGCCCGCGATAGCCGCTGCCTCCGCACTCCGAGCAGCCTTTGCCGTGATAGAACGTCGCCCCGGCCTGTTCCGGTGTCAATTGCAGCCGCTGGATCACCGCCTCCGGAATCGCTAACGGTTCCTTGCATTTGTCGCAGATCTTCCGCACCAGACGCTGCGCCAGGATCAGGTTCAGCGAAGAGGCCAACAAGTAAGGTTCCAGCCCCATATAGACCAGCCGGCTGATCGCGCTGGGCGCATCGTTTGTATGGAACGTGCTCAGGACCAGGTGGCCCGTCAACGACGCCTTGATCGCGATCTCCATCGTTTCTTTGTCGCGAATCTCGCCGATCAGGATAATGTCCGGGTCCTGCCGCAGGATCGCCCGCAGGCACGTGGAAAACGTCAGCCCGATCTCAGGTTTGATCTGCGTCTGGTTGATCCCGATTTGCCGGTACTCCACCGGGTCCTCGACCGTCGTGATATTCTTCTGCGGGTCGCGCAGCGCATTGAGCGCCGAATACAGGGTCGTGCTTTTGCCGCTGCCCGTTGGCCCGGTCACGATAATGATGCCGTGCGGCTGCTTGAGCGTCGCCCTGAATTGCCCGAGCATCTTTTCCTCCAGCCCCAAACTGTCCAGGCTGTGATTGATCGCCGATTTATCCAGGATACGCAGCACCACCTTCTCCCCGTAGATCGTCGGCAGCACCGACACGCGCACGTCGATACCTTCTTTATCGTTCCCGCGTTTGATCTTGAACCGCCCGTCCTGCGGAATGCGCCGTTCCGCGATATCCATCTCCGACAGGATCTTGATCCGCGCGATCACCGCCATCTGCATCTTTCGCGGCGGCGGCACCATCTCCGTCAAGATCCCGTCCACGCGCATCCGGATGCTCATCTCGCGTTCCTGCGGCTCGATATGAATATCGCTGGCCCGGCTCTTGATCGCCTGGCTCAGCATCAAATCCACAAACCGGATCACCGGCGCGTCATCGGCATCGATGGTCCCGCTGATGTCCGCTTCGCGCGAAGGTTCCGCTTCGTCCGGGTCGGCGCTGATCTCGAATTCCACCAGGTCGCGGATCTTTTGCTCTTCGACGTCCGTGCCGTGATAGACGTACTCGATCGCACGCAGAATATGGGCCTCGCTGGCCAGCATAACGCGGATCGGCTTCTTCAGCTTGACCGAAACCGTATCGATCGCGATGACATTCAGCGAATCGCTCATCGCCACCATGACCCGGTCGTCCTCCTGCCGGACGGCCAGCATGCAGAACCGCTTGGCGATATTCTCGGGCACCGCGCGCGCAATCTCTTTGTCGATCGTCGTCAAATCGTCCAGCGGCAGATAATCCAGGTTCAGGTACTCGGCCAGCAATTGGATCAGTTGAAGTGAATCGATGATCTTCAACCGCACCATCGCCTGCCCGATGCGTCCGCCGTTGGCCGCCTGTTCATCCAGCGCAAGCCGAACCTGCGATTCATCCAGGTACCCATTCTGGACCAGCCAGTCGCCCAACAGCAGCGTGTCTTTGATGCCCCCGGAAGCGGTTAGCGATTGAGTTTTCATGGATGCCGTGCGATTCTTTCTCCGAATCTATTTCTGTGATTCGGCCATAACCTCTCGCGTTGCCGCCGCTTGTTGCTCCTGCTTTTCCGGCAGGTAGAGCTTCAGCGTCTCGGCGAGTTTCTGGCTGTCAATCGGCTTACTGAGAAAGCCGTCAAACAGCGAGTCAATTTCTTTATTTTCTTTTTCACTGAGTACCTTGGCGGACAGCGCGATCAGTGGCACCTGGCTGCCGCTCTGCCGGATCAGTTTGGCCGCCTCGTAACCATCCATCCGCGGCATTTTCAGATCCATCAGGATCAGCCCGTATTCATTGCTCCGGGCCGCCTCAAAACCGGCCTTTCCGTCCTCGGCCGTATCGACCTGCACGCCCAGCGATTCGAGCATCAGGCTGATAACGGTGCGGTTGGAGGGCTGATCCTCAACCAGCAGAACCACCGAACTGCCGCAGGGCTTTTGCCGTCGCCGTTCAGCGTCAAACGCCGGCTGGTCCTGGCAGATCACCGCCTGCGGAGCCGCAGCCGGCTTTTCTGTTTCTACGCCGGCGCCCGCCGGGACCAGCAGCGAAAACGTCGAGCCTTCCCCCGGACGGCTGCTGACTTCCACGGTTCCGCCCAGCGCCTGTGCCAATTGCCGCGTCAGCGGCAGGCCGGCCGTCACCGCCAGGCCCATGTTCATCATGGACAGGATCTCGCTGCTGGCGTCCTCTTCCTGTGCCGCCGGCTCAAATAATTGCTTGATTTGCTCGGCCGAAAGCGCCTGCCCCCGGTCGGTCAGGTCAAATCGAATGAACAGCGTCTCGCTGCGTTGTTCAGTCGCCACGCGGAGGATGAACTTGCCCCCGGCGGTATTCTTGACCGCATTGATCACCAGGTTCGTCAGGCATTTCAATAGCCGGTCCGTATCCGTCACGATGAACGCCGGAACGTTCATCTCAAAATTCACCGAGTATGTCAGGCTCTTGGCCGAAGAGACCGAAGCCATCATCGATTCAAGCTGCCTGACCAGTTCGCTCACGTTGCACTTGCTCTTGGTGATCTGCAGCCGTCCCGACTCCAGCCGCGCCCAGTCCAGCACCTCGTTGACCAGCGACGACAGCCCGTTGCCCGCCTGGTTGATCTCCTTGACATACTCCATCAGTTCCGGCGTAAGCTGCTCGATCAAAAGCAGATCGCTGAAGCCGATCACCGCGTTCGAAAGGGTGCGAATCTGGTACGCCATGTTGTCGATCAGTCGGCCCTTGGCGCGCAGAACGCTTTCCTTTTCAAGGATTTGCTTCTGCAGGTCATCAATTGACCACCTTCGGCCCGCCGGATGTTCCGCGTTCTCAGTTTCTTTGTGATCCATGTTCAAGCATTCCTTTTGGTTTACGTCTTGCGCTCTTTTATCGGGCCTTGTCCGCAATCTCCGCGCTCTTTGCAGGGCTCAACCCGATTAACCCATGGCACTGTCGGCTAAATCCAAGCCTTAGATAATTAAAATAACAGCCACTGTCCCCATTTTTGTCGGGCGCAAATCATTAAAGGGGGGACAGTGGGGCTGTTGAAAAAGTCCCTGGGTGTTTTAACCGGGTTTTAACCGGGGACAGTGGGGCTGTTGAAAAAGTCCCTTGCCCGTATAATACCATCTTACATTGATAAGCACGTAATATCAAGCACGGAGGTTTGATTGTGATTGGCAAGCAGCAACGATGGCAGGAAGATTTATTTGTAGCAGGCCCGCTTTCTTCTCTGGTTCCGGACGATCATATTCTCAAGCGTGTAGATGCTGTTGTGGATTTGTCGTGGCTGGCTGCGCTGGTTGGAGATACGTATTGCAGCGACAACGGTCGCCGCAGCATTGATCCGGAGTCGGCGTTACGGCTGATGTTGGCGGGGTTTTTCGAGGGCATCACCCGGGATCGCAAACTGATGCGTCAGGCCCAGGTCAATCTGGCCATCCGCTGGTTTGCGGGATATCGCCTGCATGAATCGCTTCCCGATCACAGTTCCTTAACGCGAATTCGCCAGCGCTGGGGAGCGGACCGATTCCGGCAGATCTTTCAACGCATTGTAAAGCAATGCGTCAATGCCGGCCTGGTGGGCGGCAAGACCGTGCATATTGATGCCACGCTGATCCGCGCCGATGTCAGTTGGGAAAGCCTGGTGCAGATCCATACGGAGAAAGTGCTGGAAGAAAACACGCCGGACGAGGATCCTTCCGAGTATCCCGGTTCACGCCATCACAAGCCGGCGAAGCCGCAAAAACGCAGCACCACTGATCCGGAAGCCACGATGACCACATCGAGCCATTCTTTTCACATGGGAAAACCGGGGGAAAACCGGGGACAGTCACAATCCTGTTCGGCTCGGTTTTTGCTCTTTAACATTTCAATACTGTTCAGGCTTAATTACAGGTAGTTTATAAGTTGTCCCAACGGTAGGCAAGCTATTTTGGCGCAGCATGAACCCTGGGCCGCCGTTT
>JAJFTK010000051.1 GCA_021372945.1 Planctomycetaceae bacterium
TTACATGAAAATAACGCCTCAAGACCCAATACATTCACAGCTCAAGCACCTCTATAAGTTTGATTCGCCTAAATCAATAGCTTATAAGGACTTGAGCTATATTTTGCAAACCCCTACATCATCATAGTCTGCGGAGTACCATAAAATTGACAGGGCCTATGCCAAGGCTATGGCGGATTTAACCAAAGGCCGGATCGATTACCTGATTGCCGACCGCCATTATATTAATGAGATGGCGGTCAACGGCGGGTATCTGCGTCGCGGACCGTTTGCTTTCAGGACGCTTGTGCTTCCGCCCATCGACATTCTGGAGACAGAAACAGCCCAAAAAATCGTGGCGTTTGCCCGGCAGGGGGGAGTTGTCTATGCGCTTGGGGAACTGCCCAGCGCATCGGTTGACGCCGGCGCGATGGATCCTGACATGGTTGGCCTGATGGAGACGCTCAGGCAGCTGCCTTCATTTACCGCCTGTAAGCCGGAGCCGGAAACTGTTTCCTCGGCCTTTACCCATCACTGGATGGGGTGGAAATACAACACTGAGACGGACTCGTATGGACTCATGCCTTATATCAGGAACCAGGCGAAGGGGCTGACCAATCCCCTGCAGTTTGTGCGGGGGGAGTTTGAGATGCTCCAAGAGCACCGGGTGATTGACGGCGCACACTTTTTCTGGCTGGTAAATAACACGGAATCGCCTCAATCGGCTGTTGTGAAGCTGTGGGACATACAGGGTTCTGTCAGTCTCTGGGACTGCGAGACGGGACAATGCAATTCTGTTACGTCTGAGGCAAACGGCAATGGACGGAGTCTTGAATTGCGGTTTGATCCGCTGCAGGCCTACTGGCTGGTTGTGGATCCGAAGAGTCGAAAGCAATTCGAGCCGCTTAAGCGTCCCGAAAAACTCATCGAGAAGGTCGAGATTCAGGGGTCCTGGAGAATTTACTATGACCCCGAGGGGCAGCCGGAACTGAAACCGGTATGGGAGATTCCGCATGTTCTAAGCACAAATCCGGGACTTGAGTCAGTATTGGTTGAGTGGGTCAATCTGCCGGGGATGAACAAGCGGTTTACAGGGTTCCTGGATTATACCGTCACGTGTGAAATCAGCCGGCTCACCGCCAAGATGTATCTTGACTTGGGGCGGGTGCACGACATAGCTGAAGTCTGGGTGAACGGGAAATCCGTTGGCAAGCGGCTCTGGATGCCTTATCGATTTGAGATCGGCCGTCAATTGAAAACCGGCACAAACACCCTTCACGTAAGAGTGGGCAATCGTATCGACAACTACTACTATTCCAAACCGATCCCTTCTGGCTTGTTGGGGCCAGTTCAGATAGTAAGCTATGAATGACAGTAACCGAAGGAGTGATATGAAATTGATAAAGGCCAGTTATAGGCAAGTAGGCAAGTTCATTTGAAATTAAAGTTGAGATCAGGTTTCTACAACCATATAGAGCAGGCGAGAATAATGATGAATCACGTTGAGCGTTTTCGAGCAATCATGAATTTTCATCTATTCATGTTTTTATGCCTCGGTTCGATCCTTTACGCTTTTCCTTCGGTGCAGAAGATCAGCGACAGCATCGTAGATGTTGAAGCCTTGACGATTGACGGGCCTTATGGAAATGTAATTAATGGCCTTTCTTTCCAGCAGGAAGCCGTAATTACGCATAACGGCTGGCAGTACGTTGGATACTATAATAGTTCCCGGCATGTGTGTCTGTCTCGCCGTCAGTTGCCGAATGGAAGCTGGGAACGGATTGAATTCACCGATTACACCTTTGTCAGCGATGACGCACACAACACGATCTCGGTGGGAATTTGCCCCAATGACGGCACAATCCATCTTTCCTTTGACCAGCACGCCGGAGCGCTGCACTACCGAATCTCGCAGGCAAACGCGGCGACGAATCCCTCGACGGTTACCTGGAGCGCGTCCCTGTTCGGGCCGGTTCGCGATTTTCTTGAAAATGGCAAGGGTGTGTCCAGCGTTACATACCCGGCCTTTTTCAAGACGCCGGGCGGCGACATGCAGATGGTCTACCGCACCGGTGGTTCCGGCAACGGTGATTTGGTACTTGTCGATTACAGCGGCGCCAGTCATCTGTGGAGCAACACTCGGATGTTCATTTCACGGCAGGGCACGTTTACGGACGAATACAACACAAACACCGTCCGCTGCGCCTACCCGAATCGTTACCAGTATGGGTTGGATGGGAAACTGCATGTGACCTGGGTCTGGCGCGAAAACACGCATGCCAATCATGATGTCATGTATAGTTATAGCGATGATGGCGGGACGACATGGTTCAACAATGGATCGAGCACTTGCAAACTCAGCATGAATGACATGACGCCACAAAAAATGGTGCCCTTAAATGGGATTTCAACGGATTCCAACATCATCGGTCAGGCGCCTGCCTCTCCGATCCGGATCGATTCGCCGGGAGTTAAGGTGGTGAATATCCCGCGCAAATACGGTGTCATGAACACGCAGGCCCAGGCAGTTGATGCGCAGGGGCGGGTTCACGTTGTAGTTTGGCACTGCAATGATGAATCGTTTGCATATGCTGCCGAACAGGGGTATCCCCATACAGACACTTGGGGGCATCCTTTGGCCAGACGGTACCACCATTACTGGAGAGATGCCAACGGAACTTGGCGGCATAACGAAATGAAATGGGTGGCGGGCAACCGACCCCAGCTTTATATCCGGCCCAACGGCGATGCCTTTATGATTTACAACGCCCCCGTTAGTCTGACCGAACTGGCTTCCGGGCTATACTTCAACTTCGGCCATCTCACGATTGCGGCCGCCACCGGTGAATCCAAGTGGACGGATTGGCAAGTGATCCACACCGAGACCGGGCCTTTTCTGAATGAAATGCTGGCCGATCCGGTTCGTTTTGAGCAGGATCAGGTTCTTTCGATTATGGTGCAGGAAAGTCCTGCGACCAGTCGCCTGCCTACACCGCTGAAGATTATTGAGTATACGCTGGGACCGTAGCTCCATGCGTCGAATTATTGATTTGATTCTTGAGTGACGGCGGTATAAAAAGCGGCCGGTCAACTATTCGTTGAACCGCTTTTGCATTAGCGGCGCATGGAATTGACGAAGTAAAAGGATTGTAGTGGAACTTGAGAAAGATTGACAAAAAACGGCAAGTACGTCAAAAGGCGTGCAAGTTTTGCGAAAGGAAGAAGTATGTCAGCAATAGGTAATAGAAACGAATGGCTTGTCATGGCCGGCCTGTTGGCCATCGGAATTTCAAACGCCGCTACGCTGGAGCAGGAGTTTCGAAATCCGCCCGATGCTGCCCGGCCCGGCGTTTACTGGTACTTTATGGACGGCAATCTGAACCGTGAAGAAATGACCGCGGACCTTGAATCCATGAAGGAAGCCGGGCTCGGGAATCTTGTCTTTCTCGAGGTCAATCTGGGAATACCTCAAGGCCCGGTGAAGTTTATGAGCGACCCTTGGCAGAAGCTGTTTGCGCACGCTGTGCATGAAGCGGAGCGATTGGGGATCGATATTACGCTGGGGATCGGTCCCGGGTGGACCGGAAGCGGCGGTCCCTGGGTTAAAGCGGAAGAATCAATGCAGCACCTGGTTTACAGCGTTACCGAAATCGAGGGACCTAAGACATTTGATGGCGTGCTGCCGCTTCCTGAGCAGCGGTCAACGACTTGGCATAAACGCCGTGATCCATACTACAAGGATGTTGCAGTCTATGCGTTTCCTGCCTGTGAACCGGTGATTTCGGATATTGATGAAAAGGCCCTATATCTACGCGAGCCCTATACATCCAAAGCGGGCGTGAAACCCTATTTGCCCGAACCATCACAAGCTGGATTATCAGCAAAGGCCGGGACAGTGATTCCTGTTCGGGACATGGTCGATTTGACGGATCAGATGGATTCCGAAGGCCGCCTGCAATGGGCTGTGCCTGAGGGGCATTGGATGATCATGAGGATGGGCAGCCGTTTTACCGGGGCAGAAACCCGCCCGGCGCCGCAGCCGGGGCTGGGAATGGAATGTGATAAATTCAGTCAGGAAGCGCTCGAACATCACTTTGACAATTTCATTGGAAAACTGCTGGAGCAGGTCGGTCCGAGATCAAACGAACATGGATGGACGACGCTGCATATGGACAGTTGGGAAATGGGGTCACAGAACTGGACCCAAAACTTTGTCGAGGAATTTGAAAAACGGCGCAGCTATGATCCGCGGCCTTACCTGCCGGCCTTTTCCGGACGGGCGGTGGAAAGTGTCGAAATTACGGAACGGTTTCTCTGGGATGTACGGTTAACCTGCCAGGAACTGGTGCTCGACTATCATGCCAGGCATATTAAAAAATTGGGACGGAACCATGGATTTGAGCTGTCCATCGAACCGTATGATATGAACCCCACGGCGGACCTGGATCTCGGATCAGTTGCGGACGTACCTATGGCTGAGTTCTGGAGCGTGGGGCATTATGATTCGTCATTCAGTTGTATTGAAGCCAGTTCGATTGCCCATACGATGGGCTGTTCCATCGTATCCTCGGAATCGTTTACAGGCCGCGACGGCTGGCGCCAATATCCCGGGTCAATGAAAAACCAGGGCGACTGGGCGTTCTGTATGGGCATCAATCGTTTTGTTTACCATACGTTCGCCCATAAGCCGCTGGGAGAGCAATACCGTCCCGGGATGACAATGGGTCCATATGGGGTCCATTGGGACCGCGGGCAGACGTGGTGGCCGCTGGTAAATGATTACCACCGTTATATAACTCGCTGTTCGCATGTCCTGCGGCAGGGAACGACGGTTTCCGATATTTTGTATTTGACTCCCGAAGGGGCGCCCCATGTGTTCAGGCCCCCGGCCAGCGCCATCGAAGGCCAAGCATCACTTAAGAATAAAAAGGGCTACGGTTTTGACGGCTGTTCGCCGAACATTCTGATAGACCGCGCCGAGGTCCGGGATGGGTGCATTGTCTTTCCGGGAGGGACGTCCTATCGATTAATGGTGCTTCCTCATGTTCATAGCATGACACCGAGGCTGCTTGCGAAAATTGAATCACTGGTAAAGGCTGGGGCGGTTATCATCGGCTCTCCTCCTGTCAAATCGCCGAGTTTGTCAGACTATCCGCACTGCGATGACGCGGTTCAGACGCTTGCTGAAAAGCTGTGGGGCGGTCTGTCCACACCGAGGACAATTACCCAACGCAAGTACGGCCGGGGAGCCATTTACTGGGGCGGCATTCTTTCCCCTCCCGAGGTCAGCCAAAGGCCGATTACGAGAAGTTCCTGGATATGGTATCCGGAATCCACTCCCGCCCCAGCGGCTCCCGTCGGGACTCGATATTTCAGGCACAGTTTCATACTCGATAAAAACAAAACTCTTGTTTCCGCGAAGGCATCTATCACGGCGGATAATTCCTTCACACTGTTCATCAACGGGCAAATAGCTGAACAGGGGGATACCTTTACGACGCTTAAGGAAAAGCGAATTGAACAATACTTGCGGCCGGGTCTGAACATGCTGGCTGTGGCGGCAACCAATGGAGGCTCAGGCCCCAATTCTGCGGGTTTGATTGCCGCCTTTGAAGTGAACTATGAAGACGGAACATGTGATGTTCTTCTTACGGATTCATCCTGGGAGGCAGGGTTAAAAGAGGAAAGCAACTGGAAAACGCTGGGGCAGACGACGGGCAAGTGGCGGCCTGCCTCTGTGTTAGGCTCTTTTCAGATGTCTCCCTGGCGACTGACGGCTGAATCAGTTAGCCCCCTTTATCCTCACTATGACGACACGGCTGCCGTCTTGAAAAAAATGGGTATTTATGATGATTTCACCTCTGACGGTTCGCTCCGCTATACCCATCGAACGACAACACAGCGAGATATCTACTTTGTCTCAAATAAGACGCCTGAGTCGGTTCAAACGGATTGCCTGTTCCGTGTCACGGGCGGGTTGCCTCAGTTATGGCACCCTGTCACGGGCGAAATCAGTCTGCTGACGCACTATAAAACCAAAAACAGTGTCACGACCATTCCGCTTGAGTTCGCTCCTTATGAAAGTTATTTTATTGTATTTGATCGCCGCCAATCTCAGCAAGACACCAGGAATGCAGAGACTGCTGATTTCGTTCGGTTTGAACCTGTTGCTGAACTGACAGGAGCGTGGCAGGCCGCTTTTGATGCATCCTGGGGAGCGCCGCAGCAGGTTGTATTTGATGCTCTTACGGACTGGACGAGCAGCGATTGCGAAGGCATTAAATATTATTCCGGAATCGCAGCTTATCGAAAAACCTTTGACTGTCCTGCGGGATCAAAACCCGGATGCAGGTTTTATCTTGAATTGGGAACAGTACACGATATGGCCGAAATCAATTTAAACGGCCGTAAGCTGGGCGTGCTCTGGTGTTCTCCGTGGAGGATCGATATTTCGGATGCTCTCCGGGCGACAGACAATCGCCTGGAGATCAGAGTGGCCAACCGATGGCCCAATCGTCTGATCGGCGACGAACAGCCCGAAAACAAGGCGGTCCGCACAGTGCAGTGGCCAAACGGTTTGCTGGGAGGCAAAAGCTATCCTGCCGGACGTTATACCTTTACGACAAGTCAGCCTTATAGAGCTGATTCCCCTTTGCTGCCTTCAGGGTTGCTCGGTCCTGTGAAAATTGTGCGGTCTGAATAGAAAAACCGGTAATTGCGAAATCGCTGGTTAGTACTTGACAGTAGAACCGTAAAAAGGAAATGGAAAGCATAGAAAAGTAAAAAAGTCGGTCTATTCGGAATCGGTCTGGATACCTATTGGGCACAGTGTGAGGGTCTGCTCCAGAAACTTACCTCCGCTGTGACACAGTAACCGTCCGAACAGAGTCTGCACATGCGTTTCATTTTCTAACAGTACAAAAGCTCACAAATGGAAGGATTCAAAAATGGTGAAAAAGATGCTGATCAATGTCTTGCTCGTGAGTTTTGCGGCTCTTCAATATATCGTCATTGCTCAGGAATCGCCCGCAGTCCCAGGAGCATCCTATGAGCAAATCATGTCCGAGTTTATCACACCTGCCGATAAAAATCATCTCTGGTGTTACTGGTACTGGATTAATGACGATATTTCGAAAGCGGGCATTACGAGGGACCTG
>JAJFTK010000026.1 GCA_021372945.1 Planctomycetaceae bacterium
ATTCAGTGCTCGTGTGATACAGTTCAACATTCATAACAGACTCCTCAAAAAAACTGCTTTCGGAGTCAATTATGACATCTATTGGGGATCGCGCAAGTCTAAAATGCCTGGCGCGCATTTTTTTATGCGGATTGGTATTAGCCTGCTGTTATGTCACGAACCCTGCAATTGACTGATCACGTCCGCGACCATTGCATGCAGTGCGGCCGCATCGGGGCCTTTGACAAAATCGGCGGGCGCCTTCTTGCCGTCACATTTCTTTTCGATATCCTTGAACGCTTCAAGGGCGTAGTCATCATAGCCGGCGTCGATTAACTGCCTGGCGGCGGCGATCATCTTAGCGAAGGTTGCGGTCTTGTTTGCGGCCGACTTGCCGTTACCGTCGCCTTGAATCGTGCCGGCGTCAATCGCCTGCTGCAGGAATTCGGCGATCGCCTGGCCCTGCTGACCGGGGGTCAACGCGGTGAGCACGCCGGAACCGGTCAGCCGAACGCACAGGTTCGAGTGATCGGGATCGCTGCTTTCAATCGTCAGCATCGCTTCAGAGCACCCTTCGATAGCAGGCGCAAAATAGACCTCGATGTCCACTGATGTCCCGGGCTCAAGCGTTAAAGGCATCACCTGCAGGGGCGTAAAGCCGGACTGAACAGGTTCATTCTGCGCGATTGAAAGCGATTGTACGCTGAGGTTGGCGCTGCCCGTATTGGAGATCGTAACGACACCCCAACCGGTCGCACCGATATCGACCTGCTGGAAATCGTATTGCGTATGCGAGGCGACAACCTGGGGCGCAGCCACGGTCCAGCCGAGTTTGAGCGTCTGGTAGTGCAGGTAGCTGGCGTTGCCGCTGATGGCGCAATCAACGACGATTGAGAAAGGCGTGCCGTCTTCATAGAACCCGGAAACCGTCTGGTTGCTCAAAAACAGCTCGGCCGTGTCAGGCGCTACGGGAACTCCATCCACCGTAAAGTCTGTTCCGTAGATCGTCACCAGTCCATCGGGCAAGCGGTTATCGGACGTTGAAACCAGCAGCATATAGTCGATTTGGCCGCCAAAGATGTCCAGGACCGCACCGGAGCCTGTCACCGCAAAGCCGGTAATGTGAGCGGGCGCATAGAGGGCGACACTGGCGTTTTCGACCCAAAGAGAGCCATCAACGAACGAATTGATCTGATAGCTTAGACCATCATTGAGGTAGAGATCTTCGCAGTAGGTTACGCCGCAAAGCAAATATGAAACTGCGGCGACCAGGAAGACTGTTTTCGTCTTCGTAAACATGATTTTATCCCCCCAAAATCAATGTGATTCCAACCGGGAATCTTCGGATTTTATTAAAGTATACACTTTAAAAGGGCAAATGCAAAATGGCGTGTTAACATTTTATTAACAAAATGTGTTGCAGCGGCAATCCGGTGGCAATAGGCCTTAATATTTGCTATAATATTGGAAATGGGAGGTTTTTGCGTATTGAAGCCTGGCAAGCGAAGTTCGAGCTTGTAAGTAATTATGAGAAAAGGATTTACATTGATAGAACTGATGATCGTGGTCTCGATTCTCGGGATCCTGGCCGCGATTGCGTTTCCTGAGTACCAGGGTAACACACAGAGTGCGCGTGAAACCGCTGCAAAGAGCACGCTGGCCGTGCTGCGCAGTCAAGCGCAATTGTACAGGGTGCAGCATAATGGTTTAGCGCCCGGGTATTTGGGTACCCTGACGGCGCCTAATAGCTTTTTTGAGTGGCAGTTTATCGGTACATCGGCCGCAAATGGCGCTTCCTCATCGACAAAAACAGCCACGAGCGCATATCCTTTTGGACCTTACTTGTCGCAATTGCCTCAGAACCCTTTTAATGGAAAAAACGCGATTAAAGTGGTGTCAGGCTCGGTTACGGACTTTTCGGCGGCCGTTGACGCCAATTATGGGTGGTTGTATCAGAAGGAAACATGCACGTTTAAGCTGAGCACCGCCGGAACGGATCTCCAGGGATACAGTTACCTAAGTTATTAGGACTAAAGGACTTATCTAGAATCCCTCGATCGAACCAGCGGCGCAGGAGTGATTTGTGCCGTGCCAGCCCGCAGTATCTCACGGGCAAGCGGCCTGTGCTGCGAATTTTTTTTAGGTATAAATACCTAAAAAAGGCTTGCTAAATACGCAGGAACCGGTAGAATGTATGAACAAAGATAAATAAAACTACGTACTACTGTAAGTTTTATAAGACATTACCCTCCTCCTCCTTCTAATGCCAGGTACTCTACCTGGAAAAGAGCAGCGGTTTCCTCCTTGCCGCTGCTTTTTATTTGCGCGGATGAAAAGGAGACATGCGGTATCCACATGCGATTTTGGGCTGATTTTAACATTGGCGAATTGTTTGCACTTGAAAGTTAGGCCATTGCGGCGACTGCAAACGACCGAAAATGACCTCGCGGAGACCCTGCGACGATCTCAACAAGTACGGTGGAGGCTTGAGAGCGGCCGGGCAGGAGGGTAAAAATTGCGAAATCCGGTTTGTCGGGTTTTTTGACAGGATTGACAGGATTTCTCCAGACAGGATTACAGGATGTACAAAGAGCTAACCACAGATTTACATCCATCTTCGCTGCACTACGCCGGACAGGCTCCAGAGTTTCGGCCACCGGTTATGACCGGTGCTGCCGGACAGGCAGGAGTCCTTGCTCGAAGCGAGCGTCTGTGCAGGCCGCCAACCTGCCAAGAGGAGCGAATCGCTCGAAGCCGAAACTCACACGGATTTCAATATCGATGCTTCGATTTTTGAAAAGGATTAACACGGAGAAGGGGAAAAGCACTAAATCCTAAACTCTAAATCCTAAAGAAATTCGAAATCAAAAGCTCTAATGATCAAAACAGAATTTGGGGAGAAATAATTATGGAGGTAGTTGATTTAAAAGTTTAGGTTTGTACAATTGTGGGTTGGAGAACGAAATGATTGTCGATGGACGAAGGTCGATTGACGATTGGGATGGAAACTTATTGAAGGGGATAGAACGGAGAGCGGGTAACATACTAAACAGGGTTTACGAGGCAGAAATTACAAGGGCACCGTTTTCTTGAGTTCCTGTGTTCTTGAACTGATTTGCACCACTGATTTTTCACCAATGTTTTAGCCAGCGACCCTCCTTCGAAATACGGTTGTAAGGCAGGTTAACGCAGATATGCGCTGATTATTTTAAACGTGTGGTGGAATGATTCGATTGCAGATTTTAAAATGTGAATTGTAAAATGATTCGGGTTTTTGAAAAGCGGCCTGAAGTGCTGATTAGGAAACTAACGGGCGAATAGGCTATCGCAATTGCAGTACTGAGGAGACTAACATGGCCGTTAAAAAAGTAAGCAAAAAACAAGCTGCGAAAAAGGCGACCAAAAGAACCCTTCGTAAAAAGAAAATGTCAAAAAAGAAGACATCTAAAAAGAAATTAGATGGCGTTTGCTTCGTCATGATGCCATTCAAGGATCCCTTTGACACGTATTTTAACGAGATTTTAGAGCCAGCAGTTAAAGAAGCGGGACTGGAACCTGTTAGAGGTGATAGCGTATTCATGTCTAGCTCCATCGTAGGAGATATCTGGAGAAAAACCCAAGAGGCGAGGGTATTGATTGCGGATTTAAGTGAAAAGAATGCCAACGTCTTCTATGAATTGGGTCTTGCCCATGCGATAGGCAAACCTGTTATACTGATTTCCGAAAGCATGGAAGATGTCCCGTTTGATCTGCGAAATTACAGAGTTATCACCTATGATAAAGATAATCCAAGGTGGGGCGAAACCCTCCAAGAGAATATCGTGAATTTTTTGGAGGCCACGCTGGCTGATCCTGTTGAGGCAGTACCCTCAATGTTTCGAAAACCTGTCAAAAGTCAAGCTCCAACTGAATCTGATACATCTTTGCGATTGCGCGCTCTAGAACGAAAAGTGGATTCTATAAGGCAGCGGACTTTTCACGAAAGAAGAATAAGCCCTAATGAAGCTTTATCTGCATTAGAGAGTTACATGTCAATGAATATGCCTATAAGCGTGATAGTAAAAAGACTTACATCAAAAGGTGTTCCCCAGAATTGGCTAATACGAACTTTGGAGGAAAAGTACGGCCAAAGGGATGTTAGGCAATTAGAAGGTAAAAAAATCCCCAGTGTTTAAATCGCCTCACGGCATTTAATAACTTTGAAGAAACATAACTAAAGGAAGAACACAACGTGCCGGAACTTAAGAACTATAAGCTGTTTATCAGTCATTCATGGACGTATTCCGATGCTTACGAGAAGTTATGTAAGTTGCTAGACAATGCTTCGAATTTTGACTACAGCAATTACTCCATTCCTAAGGATGACCCAGTTCATACTCGGGGCAGTGATTACATACTATATAGCGCGATAAAACAGAAAATGTGTTTCTGTAATGTGATCCTCATTATGGCAGGTGTTTATTCTTCTTACAGTAAATGGATAGATAAGGAAATCAGGATTGCAAATAACGAATTCTCTTCAAGGAAGCCAATAATCGCAATAGAGCCTTGGGGATCTGAAAGAACGTCGAAGGTTGTGAAAGACAATGCTGCCATTACCGTAGCTTGGAACACGTCCAGCATTGTCGATGCTATAAGAAGGCATGCAATTTGAAAAGGAGATGCCGTTACTATGAAACGTGAGGATTATCCAGGTTTGTATCAGGCGGCCGATTTAGCGTCAACTCGAGCACAGAAGTATTATTTTCGCTTTATAAGGTTTTATTTGCTGCTGCTCATTGTTGGCACAGTGATGGATTCACTGACTATACAATCGAAAGGACTTGCACTCGCAATAGTCGCTACATTGCTGACAACACTCTTCACGTCAATATACGTAGCTTTTAAACGCTATGATAAGGCATGGTACAATTGCCGCGCAGTTGCTGAATCCGTTAAAACAATGACATGGCGATACATGATGAAAGCACAACCGTACGAACGGGAAGAAGTGGCTCAGCATTTCTTCCTGCAAGGGCTACGACAGTTGCTGAGCAAGAACGGGGATTTGGCAGAATACTTTGATTCCGGCAGTGCAACCCGGAACGCAATATCACAGCAGATAACTTCAATCCGCGGTTTGCCACTAAATGAAAGGAAGGTAATTTATTCAAGAGACAGAATTGATGAACAGCAGTGTTGGTATTCAAAAAGGGCCAGCGAAAATAAGGCCCAAGGATCGAGATGGTTCGCAATCATGTGCGCTGCTCAGGCACTTGCGTTGTTTTGCGGTCTGATCCTGATCAGCAAACCAGAGTGGTGGAATCGGATTCCGATTAGTGTTTTGCTAGTTTTGGCCAGCTCAAGCTTGACATGGATGCAGACAAGAAAACACCAGGAACATTCAACGGCTTACACGCTCGCTGCCCATGAAATTTGTCTTCTTAAGTCGACTGGTGAGAATATATCAAATGAGGACGCCTTCTCAGCATTCGTTAATGATTCCGAAAACGCGTTTTCTCGCGAACATACCCAATGGCAGGCAAGGCGGGAAATAGTGTGAATTGAGCTAAGGCAAGAATGGGCACTGGGACAAATACAATTTTTCTTTCGTATTCTAGCGAGGATGCTTGCGAAGCAACTTTGCTTCAATTTGCATTCGAAAAGCTACTGCGGGATTTAAACATTAAGGTTTGGACATATGATCGAGACCAACAAAAAGATGAAAGAGAAATTGCGAACAGCATAATGCAAAACGTGCGAAATGCAAAGGCAACGCTCTTTCTGGTTTCACGCATCACGCTGAATGGCAACGCAACACAATGGATGGAGTTGGCATATTCGCATGCTTTCAACGTTCCAACTTTCGTGTTATTGCATCATGTGACTTATAACGAACTTCGAGGCAGAGAAAGAGGGGTTCCTCCCCTGCTATTAGCCAGCGAGTGCAGTAAAGCAGTTGATTGGAAAGCGATGGAGCCGCGATTGCGCGAGATCTTAGGAAACCAACTATGAACAGAGTGTATATATCCTATGCGCATCGAGATAAAGAATATGCTGACCACGTCCTTAGCGAGTTGCGAGAAAAGGGCTTAATGACTGAAGAGGAAACGGCATTGGAAGACCGTGCAGAAGATATTGAAACTAGTGACAGTGTTTGCTCTGTTTTGCAAAATAAGATCAGACAGGCGGTCAAGATTATTTTCATAATTAACGAGAATAGCTTGAAATCACCATGGGTTAATTATGAGATAGGCCTTGCAAGAGCGCTCGAAAAACAAATGACCATTGTTACCACGAAGACGCTTTTCGCACAGTTGCCGGCATTCTTACTTGGCGAGCAGGTTATAATCGTTGACAACATAAAAACACCACTGTCTGCCGACGATAGCAATAGCGTAGAAATCGAGACCTTTGTAGCGGCACCTTACAAAAGACATTGGACTACAGCCTTTGAAAGGCTTCGTGAGCGTATAAAAAAAACGATGGGAGACAAATCGTCTCAATGGTATTCAGATCTTAGTAGTCGAATCGAAGCTAAGAAACGGTTGGCAGAGGCCGCAGAGATAGCGGCACAAGCGAAGAGTGCTGCAGATGAAGCAAAACTGAAGGAAGTTCAAAAGGTTTTTAACATGCTCGACAGTGTATTTGCAGACGATAGGTTGTCGGAATCCATCAAGAAATTGAAACTTGCGAAACTGATAGAAAGTAACCCACAAATTTTACGTGAGCTAGAGGCAGCAGTAGATAGCTTGATGAAAAGGCTATCATCAGGTAAAGAACTATCTTCATCTCGGCACGACGAGCCTGAATGTTCTGAAAAAATAGAAAACGATCTAGAGCCATAATCAAGATTTGTAACAATGTTTCAAACTCGGCGAAAAGTCAATGAATCAGCGAGCTTATAAATGAATGATGAAGAATTAGGAGGAGTTCGGATCCGTCTTCGCTGCGCTATACGCCACAAGCACACGGAGTGATAAGTCTCATAGGACGGAGGTTTCCAATTTTCTATTGCCTATTGCCAATTTTCTAATGCAAATAGAAGCGGACTTTTGCTGAATCAATAGATTCCCCTTTTGATCGACGATTGTCGATTGATGAAGGACGAGTGTTGCGATTGTAAATTGTAAATTGTTGCCGGGGGAAGGAGGAGTGATATCCGCTGCGCGAAGTTTGGAGTGGAAGGCTGGCTGTGTAAACAGATCCCTCGGCTCGGCATATAAGCACTCGCTCGGGATAGCTGACTTGCTTCGCGTTGGGAACCAGTCAGCTAATCTTTTCAATGAGGGCGTTGAGGGCGTCTTCGGCGCTTGCGACGCGCCAGCCGGTCTTGTGCTGCCACTTGACCTGGGAGTTGTCCTTTAGATACTGCTCGACCTTGCGGCAGGCCAGGATGACGGTGGCGTGATTCTTGTTGCCCATGGCCCTGCCGATGTCGGGAAAGCTCATCTTGGTAAAGCGGCGGCTCAAGTACATTCCAAATGAACGTGCCAGGCTGATGGTGCGGTCCTTTTTCGCCGAATGGATGTCCGATACACTGACGCCGAAGTAATCGGCGACGGTGGAGACAATGTCCGAGCTGTGCACCATCGGGTCCTTCCGAGAGATATGTTCAGCCAGCACCTGCTGTGCGACGGGAAGGGAGACCGTGCGGCCGCTCAGCGCGGCAAACGCCGCCAGCTTGACCAGAGCACCCTCCAATTCGCGCACGTTCGTGCTGATACTGCCAGCGATATATTCGATCACCTCCTGTGATAAATTCAGCTTCATGCCTGCCATACGCTGGGCACAGATACGACAGCGTGTCTCAAAATCCGGCGCTTCCATCCGCACCACCATGCCTGACACAAAACGATTGACCAGCTTGTCGCAAAGCCGGTCGATTTCTTTTGGATGAGCATCGGAGGCCATCACGACTTGCTTACCGGCCAGATCGATGCTGTTAAAGGTATGCAGAAATTCCTCCTGCATGGCGTTTTTATTCGCCAGGAAATGAATGTCGTCGATCGCCAGAAGGTCCAGGTTGCGGAACTTGTTGCGAAAGAGATCGAGCTTGTGCGTCTTGAGCGCGACGACGTACTGGTTGGCGAAGTCCTCGGCCGACAGATACATCCAGCGGCAGCCGGCGCGGGTTGCCTGCACCTGGTTGCAGATGCCCTGCAGGAGGTGCGTCTTGCCGATGCCGTAGCCGCCGTGCAGGAAAAGCGGGTTAAAGGGGCTTTTCTCTTCGCGCACGACGGTGAGGGCCGTATTGTAGGCGAGCTGGTTCTTGGGGCCGACCACAAAGGACTCCAGCGTCAGTTTGAGGGCCGCGGAGGCCGCCTGGCGATGCGCCGCCGGAGCGCGCTTCAAAGCACTGGCCGCACGCTGGGCCTTTAACGGCGAGTCGGCCGTTTTTTCAGTACTGCCAAGCAGGGAACTGTCGATCTGGAACCGGATCGGCAGGGCTTGTCCATAGACTTCCGTAACGGCCTGCGCGATCGCCGGCTGGAAGTGGCCCTCGATCCAGTTGCTGATAAAGGGATTGGCGGAAACGACATCGAAACGATCTTCATTCATTGTCAGCCTGATGGCCTGTTTAAACCAGACCTGGTACTGTGTACCGCCTATTTTTTCAGCAATTCGCTGATGTACTTCTTTGATCTCATCCTTGAAAACGGCCTGCATGCCTGTACTCCCGTCCTGTTTAATAATTCTAAAGGGTCAAGGTGAACAACTCCAGGTGCCTCGTTCTTATGGCCAAATGATAGGCAGGCGGCGGATGCTTTGCAACCGTCATTTTCGCAAATTCTTTTCAACACAGGTAAGGCTCTCGTAGGGACTTGACTTATGCGCGAAAAAATTTTCTTTTTCACAAGGTTTACACAATGTAAAGTGCCGTTGTGGATAACCTGTGGATGAGGTTTCGTTTTTCTTTGCAGCTCGCGGGGCTTTGACAAGAGGACCGGCGAAACGTTCATCGAATTTTTCAGTACTGGTAAGCGAATTTTCCGAATGCGGGCTCGTGCAGGTTAACGATTGACTTGCGGACTGCCCTAAGCCATAATGAAGATGTTTATTGTTCCGTGAGTAAAGGGTATGGACAGCATTATGGAATGCAAAAAAGAACGCAATTTGAAAAATTGTACGTGTACGTATGACGGCTGCGGCAAGCAGGGGATTTGCTGTGAGTGCATCCAGTTTCATCTGAGGAGCCGTGAGCTGCCGGGCTGCTGCTTTCCGCCGGAAGCGGAGGCGACGTACGACCGGAGCTTTAAGGCATTCGCGAAGGCGTGGAAACTGTAAGTACTCCGGAAGTTACATTTCCATAGTCATTTTCTTAATATAAATTGAGCGTTTTAGAGCTCCGCCGGCAATGCTGAATGCATGATAAAATAGGCAAAACAATAAGGAGCTACCGATGAAAATACAGATTCTGTGTGCGATGAGTGTTGCTGCGTTGCTGGTTTCCGGCTGCACTAGCCAGTTGGAGCAAGCGGTAGATTATTATCATCAGGAGGCGCCACGGGTTCAGATCGGGATGGATAAGGAGCAGGTGCTGTCGATTTTGGAGCCGACGCAGGAGACGCTGCCCGCTGGCGAGCGGAGACCGCCGGAATCATATACCGATTCTAACGGCCAGTTGATTGAGATCTATTTCTTCCGCTCCAACTACTATTATTATGGAGGGATCTTAACGGACGATCAGTTTACACCGTACGTCTTCACCAACGGCAAACTGACCGCGATCGGGTGGTCAACGCTTGGCGGTCCCAGGACGGAGATCGTACCCGTTCCTTATCCGTATTCGTACTATCCGTACTATCCCTATTATGGGCCTTCACATTTTAATTTTGGCTTTGGGTACTCTCATCATCATCACTGATAAACGGGCTCAGGAAGACCGGCAGGATTCAAGTGCGGCGACTTGAGCAGGGGCCTCGTTGCCCTTGAGGCGGCTAAATCGAGCCGGCGTAATGACTTGGTAATGAATGGAGCTCAAAATGATTGACGAAAGAGTCGAGTCCGGCGAGGGCGCCGTGAATCCAACTGCACGTAAGATCAGCGCAGAGCAAATGCAGCGGATGGAGCAATACGCGGCGGAGATTTTTACGACACTGGGCCTGAATTTGGATACCCCGGCTACGCGAGATACGCCCGCCCGCTATATCCGCGCATTGATCGATATAACGGAAGGATACGATGGCGATCCCAAGCTGGTAAAAGTGTTCGATACGGAATGCCGCGGCGGGCCGGATTGCCGGCTTAGCCAGATCATCGAAGGGCCGATACGGTTCTTTTCATTGTGCGAGCATCATGCGCTGCCTTTCTTCGGGTCGGTCTGGGTGGGGTATATCTCGCATGAACACATCATCGGGATTTCCAAGCTGACACGGCTGATCCGCCTGTTTTCGCGGCGGTTTGGCGTGCAGGAACGGCTCGGCCAGCAGATTGCGGATACGTTAAACCAGATCCTGCTGCCTCACGGGGTGGCGATTTTTATCCAGGCGCACCATCTTTGTGTTGAGATGCGCGGGGTAAAGGAGACGCCGACCATTACCGGCACCACGTATTGGCGCGGAAACTATGAAAGCGACGCCGCGCTGCGGGCGGAGTTTCTGTCGATGTGCACGGGAAGATGAGTTCGCTGCGGCGAGGTCTTGCGATGGCGGAACAACTTGTGAAACGACGTTATTTGATCACCGGGGCGGCACACCGGATCGGGCGGGCTCTGGCGCTGAGTGCGGCGCGGGATGCCCAGGCCGTTATCCTCCACTACAACCGGTCCCGGGCCGAGGCGGACGAACTGGCGGAGGAAATCAGGAGCGCCGGCACAGATGCCTTTACGGTCGGAGCGGACCTGTCTTTGCCGCAGGAGGCGGCAAGCCTGGCCCAGCGGGCGTGGCAGGAGGCAGGACCGATCGATGTGCTGATCAATAACGCGTCGATCTTTGAGAAAAGCTGCCTTGTCGATGTTGAGCCGGCGGAGCTGCAGCGAAACATGATGATCAACGCCTTTGCGCCGCTGCTGATTTCGAGGGCGTTTGCAGCGCTGAATGCCGGACGGAAGGCGGCCGCGCGACCGGTTATCATTAACATGCTGGACACGCGCATCAGCAGTTACGACCGCGAGCACGCGGCCTATCATCTGGCCAAGCTGGCGCTTTTTCATCTTACGAAGATGAGCGCACTGGAATTTGCGCCGGGGGTGAGGGTCAACGGGGTCGCGCCCGGTCTGATCCTGCCGCCGGCCGGGAAAGATCAATCGTACCTGGAGAAACTCAAGGGCACGAATCCACTGAACAGTACGGGCACGCCGGAGCAGATTGCCGAGGCGGTTGGGTTCCTGGTCGCAAACGAATATGTCACCGGACAGGTGATCTATGTCGATGGGGGCAGACACCTCATTGCGGGGGCTTATGGGGCCGAATATGGAGGATAAAACGTTTGCGGCCATGGACCGCATACACATCACTGACTTGCGGGTCTCCTGCATCATCGGGCTAAACGATTGGGAGCGCACCACGAAGCAGGATGTCGTCATCAATATCTGTCTTTATGCCGACTTGAGCAAGGCGGCGCAAAGCGATAATATCGCGGACAGCATCGATTATCGGCAAATCAAGAAACGGGTCGTGGAAGAAGTGCAGCAATCGAGTTTTAAGCTGATCGAGGCGCTGGCGAATGCCGTTGTGCGGATCTGCCTGTCGCATGCGGCCGTGCAGGCGGTGCGGGTCAAGGTCGAAAAGCCGGGCGCGCTTCGCTACGCACGAACCGTCGGCGTCGAGTTTTTCAGAACTAAATAGAAATGTCTGAACATCAAGCGGACAATCCCGACAAGCGGACCGAGGCGTTTGTGGCCGTGGGGTCCAACATTGAACCGCGGGAGAATATCCCAAAGGCCCTGAGGCTGCTTTCGGAATCTGTTCTCATCGCGGACATTTCAACGTTTTACCGCAATCCGGCATGGGACAGGCCCCGGCAGAGCGATTATATCAACGGGGTCATCAAGATAGCGACGTCGTATGATGCTCGGGCGCTAAAATTCGATGTGCTGCGCAGGATCGAGGCCGAGCTGGGGCGAGTACGCACGGCGGACAAGTACGCAGCGCGGACGATCGACCTGGATTTGATCCTCTATGGCGACCTTTCGATTGACGAGGCCGACTTGAAACTGCCGGATGATAATATCGCAAAGCGCCCGTTTATCGCCCTGCCGCTGCTGGAGCTTGTGCCGGGGCTGGTTTTGCCGGGAACACGAACGGCGCTTGCCCGCATGAAGATCGCAAGCGAACCCAACACCATGCACCCCGAGCCGGAACTCACAGACGCGCTGAAAGCCCGTTTTTTCAAATAGACTTTTGCCCGAGCCCGCTCGCTGTGAATCAGACGGTTACATGGCAAGTAAGCTGATTGCATTTGGCGGCCATGATGAAGTCATTCCGCGACAGGCCCTTGACCTTGTGCGTGCTGAAGACCAGCCGGACCTTGTTATAGGAAATGTGAATGTCAGGATGATGGTCCTGGGCGCCGGCAGTATGGGCGACATGATTGACAAAGTGCATCGCGTCGTCAAAATCCTCAAACTCGAAGATGCGTTCAATGGAATCGGCTTTGAGGGTCCAACCGGGAACCTCCTTGATAAGTTCGTGTGCCTGGTCAGGATCCAACGGGCGCTGGCCGGGATCGGGACGGTGACATTGTTCATCAAATAATTGCATAGTCAGCTTCTCCTATACGTGAACGGGAACGTCGATGTGCCGGGCGCTCTTGATCCATTGGCGTGCCTCATCGACCTTTTCCCAAACGTTACACATCATGGCGCCTTTTACCGTGGAATCCTCCAGGTAGTAAATGATGCCGGTTCGATTTTCTTCCTGCCAGTCGGCAACGGTGCGCAATTTTGAACTTATCAGTCCGACGGCCTCATAGCCAAAATCGAAAAGATCGGAGAAGAAGTACGGCATGTAAGTGTACGGAACGCCGGCGCCGACCATATTCATACCGGCGGTTTTGCCCTGATTGACGGCATTATCCCAGTGTTCGACGCGGGTGCGGATGCCCAGGGCCTGATAGGGAAAGAAGGCATTGTCGCCGGCGGCATAAATATCGGGGTGACTGCTCTGGAGGAATTCGTTGACGATAACGCCGTTTTCAACGGCCAGCCCCGCCTGCTTCGCCAGTCGCATTTCAGGTTCGATCCCGACGCCGACGATGACGACGTCGGCCCCGATACTATTGCCGCTGTGCGTGCGCGTGAAGAATGTGCTGCCGCTTTTGGTAATGGATACGGGGCTGTCATGCGACACAATTTTCACGCCGCGTCGAACGTAGTCCTGCTGTATCGCCCGGCCGAGCGATTCGGGGAAGACCTTATCGACCGGGTAGGGCCCGTGCATCAGCATGGTGACGTCGGCCTTGTTGATGTTGAGGGCGGCGGCGATTTCGGAACCGATAAACCCGCCGCCGATGACCAAGGCTCTCGTTTGCGGGCCGACCTGGGACCGGAGCCGCAAGAAATCATCGAGATAGCGATAATAGTAGAGTTCTTCGAGCCGGCCGCCTTCAATATCCAGCCTGCGCGGGGCTCCACCCGTGGCAAGCAGCAGTTTTTCATAGCGATAGACGGCGCCATTGCCGCAGGTCACGGTTTTATTGCGTGCGTCCACTGTTTCGGCGCGGGTATTGAGAAGCACTTCGATGCCGTTATCAGCAAAATGTTTACTATCGTGGATAAAAATATCCTCGACCTTCTTTTTTCCGAACCAGAGCTTTTTGGTGAGCGGGGGACGGTCATACGGCAGATGGTCTTCGCTGCTGATCAGCAGCGCCGAGCCTTTGGGATCCTGCGACCGTATGCCGTCAAGGGCATAGCAGCCGGCAAGTCCGCCGCCGATCACAATGTATTTAAAGTCGTTCGGCATCATGAGTTCTTTTCCTTTCAATCTTCGCGTGATCCAACTTGCACGGGCAACTCTTAAGGATAATGGATCGTCGGCGAAAGTGAACTAAGGCAAATCCTTATTTTCAGCCGAGAATTCAGTGGGATAGCCGGCTACCATGGTTTATGCTGTATGGCCGGTAAATTGGACCAGAATGCGAGGATGAAATGAGAACAGGGATTTGGGGTATTGCGGCGGTTATCGTTATGAGTTTCCTCGTGAACTGCGAGGTTTGCCAGGCGCGGACGGTGCAGGATTTCGACTTTGACTGGAAGTTCATCAAAGAGGACGTCCCGGGGGCGCAGGCGATTGAGTATGATGACAGCGGGTGGCGGGATGTGCAGGTGCCGCACGATTGGAGCATCGAGGGGCCGTATAGCCAGGAGTGGGCCAGTGGGACAGGCTTTCTGCCGGCGGGCATCGGGTGGTACCGCAAGACGTTCCCTGTCGATCCATCGCTGCAGGGCAAAATCATCACGGTTGAGTTCGATGGCGTGTACAACAACTCGGACGTTTGGATCAATGGCCAGCATCTGGGCAAACGGCCGTTCGGCTATATCGGCTTTGAATACGACCTCACGCCGCATATCATATTTGGAAACGAGAATGTGATCGCGGTGCGCGTGGACCACAGCAAGTTCGCGGATTCGCGATGGTACACCGGCAGCGGCATCTACCGGCATGTGCGGCTGAATATCCTCGACCCGGTGCATATCGCGCATTGGGGAATATACGTCACCACGCCGAAAGTCGAATTGCCCGCGTCCGCAAGCGTGCGGCCCTCTGCCGAAATTCGGGTCGAGACGCGACTTGAGAATAAGTCGGGGCAGATGCAATCGCTCATGCTGTTTTCCAGAATCTATACACCGGATGGAAAATTGGCCGTGCGTCTGGTCAGCAGCGGCGTGATCGAGCCGGGAAAGACAAAGGTATTCGAACAGGAGACGCCGCTTAGCGATGTGCAGTTGTGGGATGTGGAGAGGCCGAATACCACGGGCAAGATGCCCGTGATACAATACCCCTCCGGCCGCGGGGCGGCCACCTCCCCTTATGAAGGGGAGGAGTCGATCAAAGCGGGCGAGACACCCGTGATACACAGCGCAAACGCTCACGGCCAAGCAGGGCTTGACCGTGCCACCCGTACGAATAACACGGGCGAGACGCCCGTGCCACTCTATACGCCCGTGCCACCAAATATGTACACGCTTAAGAGCGTTGTGAAGATTGGGGACAAGACGGTGGATGAAGTAGAGACGCCGTTTGGGATACGGACGTTTGCGTTCGATCCGAATCAGGGATTCACTCTGAACGGGGGGAATATCAAACTGAAGGGCATGTGCCTGCATCATGACGGCGGCATAATGGGCGCGGCGGTGCCCGAGAAGATGTGGGTGCGAAGGCTTGAGGCGATGAAGGAGATGGGCTGCAACGCGATCCGTTGCAGTCACAATCCGCCGTCGCCGGAGTTTCTGGACCTGTGCGACCGGATGGGGTTTCTGGTGCAGGATGAGGCGTTCGATGAGTTCACGCCGACCAAGAATAAATGGGTCAAGGGCTGGAACCAGGGCACGCCGAGCCGCGCCGGGTATGGCGAGGTGTTCGAGCAGTGGGCCCAGCGGGACATCGCGGACATGGTCCGGCGGGACCGCAATCACCCGAGCATTATCATGTGGAGCATTGGCAACGAGGTCGATTATGCCAATGACCCGTTCTCGCATCCGGTGCTGGGCGAAGAGTACAAGCCCGATAATCCGCCCGCCGAGAACCTGACGAAGTACGGCAGGATGCTGGTGGAGACGGTCAAGCAGTATGATACGACGCGGCCGACGACGGCGGCGCTGGCCAATGCGCCGATGTCCAATGCAGTGGGCTTTGCGGACATCCTCGATGTGGTCGGCTACAACTACCAGGAAAAGTACTACGGCGAGCATCATGCGCTGTATCCCGAGCGAGTGCTGTACGGCAGCGAGAACCATGCGACGGTGGAGGCGTGGGAGGCGGTCGAACAGAACGCATTCATCGCGGGGCAGTTCGTGTGGACAGGGATCGATTACCTGGGCGAGGCGGGGGCGTGGCCGTACCGAAGCTGGAACCGAAGCCCGTACGACCTGTGCGGGTTTAAGAAGCCCAGCGCCTGGCAGAGGCAGAGCATGTGGACCGATGAGCCGATGGTATATATCGCATGCCGACCGACGCGGGGCAGCGAGGGACAGCGAAGCGGGCGCGGGAACCGCGCGGTGTGGCCCAACTGGAAGGCAGAGCAGGGGCAGATGATGGAGGTGCAGGCGTTTACCAACTGCGACGAGGTGGAACTGGCGCTCAATGGGCGGTCGCTGGGGGCCAAGCCGTATGCGGAGGCGGTGCGGCGGATGCTGGTGTGGCGCGTGCCGTTTGAGGCGGGGGCGCTCACGGCCGTTGCGCGCAAGGGCGGGCAGGTGTGCGCAAGGGGCGACCTGTCGTCTTATGGTGCTCCGGCGGCGGTCGAACTGGTCTGCGGCAGCAACGCGCTGGCGGCGGACGGCAAGGACGTGTGCCTGGTGGAGTTTCGGGTGGTCGATGAGAAAGGCGTGCTTGCGTGGGACGCCGATAACGAGGTCAGCTTCGAGATCACAGGGCCCGCCAGGATCATCGGGATCGGCAACGGCGACGCGACCGCGCACCAATCGCATCAGGGCAGTTCATACAAGGTCTATCAGGGCAAGGGGCTGATGGTGCTGCGCGCTGAGCGGAAGGCGGGAACGGTCACGATCGAGGCAAAGTCGGAGGGCCTTGCCCCGGCAAGAACGGTTTTAACCACGGAATGCACGGAATGACACGGAAGTGATAAGAGCAGTAATAAAATGGGATAAAGTTTTAGCCACAGATTAACGCAGATTATCACGGATGAGAATTAGAAACGCAAGAACCTAAGAACTCAGGAATAGGAAAGAGCAGAAACGGGCGAATTACGAGGTTTAATATGATAGATAAGGTACTTGCTGAGTATAAATTCTATGCGGAGGAACACGGGAAAGGAACGTTAGAAGGAGATTATAAAAAAGCAAACAAGAACCATGATAAAATTATTAAGACGTTAGAGCGGTTGAGGCAGTTTGGGAAGGAAGGAAATGATGCCCTGCTCTCACTGATTCATGATCAAAATCAAAGTGTAAGGTGTTGGGCGGCAACGCACTGTTTGGCGTTTAACGAGAAAGAAGCAAGAAATGCTCTCGGACAATTAGCCAGAGAAGATGGTATAATTGCCTTTAATGCAAAAATGGTTCTTGAAGAATGGAAAAAAGGAAACTTACAAATTCCTTAACGAAAACAACGGCTCCTGAACCCTTTGTTCTGCCCCCTTCTTTTGGTCGTCGGTTTAGATTGCGAGATTAAGAAATTAAAGGTGGATGGAAGAAAGATGGCTATCATTATTCTGGGTAAGACAAAATGCCCTATTTGCAGGGAAGCGATCGCTGAAGAAGATAAGTACGTGGCTTTTGGACCGTTCGTAAGTAACTCAAACTGACCGATTGAAAGATTTTTGATGATAGCAGTGATTCAACAAAAACAGCCTCAAATGCCGATAAGTCTTGTGTTGAGCATTACTTATTCGCACGGAGGCTGCATGATTACTATCGGCAAAATTCCTCAA
>JAJFTK010000027.1 GCA_021372945.1 Planctomycetaceae bacterium
CACAGAACGAATACCAAAAGTATGATACAAGAGACTGTTGGACATGGCTTTATACTCCAATAGGTGGTTTATTTTTTTCCACCTATCATAAAGCCATGTCTTTTTTTAGCAACACACCAACGCATTTACCGGAAGAGCCCAATAATCAATCATCAATAATCAATTCAAAATGGCGGAGGCGAATAGGAGTCGAACCTACCCAGGACGGGATCGCCGCCCAACGCTGGTTTTGAAGACCAGGAGCAACACCGGTTGCCTGTCACCTCCGCAAGTTTAGCTGTATCACGGGCATCTTGCCCGTGCTGGTATCGCCGGCTTCCAGCCGGCATACCTCCGTGTTAATCCGCGTTCATCCGTGTCAAAAAAACCTGCTGATCAGCTTGGAATTTCGGATTTTATTCCTTTGTAGAGCATCATAGCGGGCGAGCCGCCAAATGCAATACCCATCCACGCCGCCTCATCAATTTCGGCCTGCGAAAACCCCTTGGCCCGCGCTTTTTCAATGTGCGCCTTCAGGCACGGCTCGCACCGGGTCGCCGCCGAGAGGGCGATATTGATTGCCTGTTTGGTCACCGCATCCAGGCCGCCCGGCCGGTTTACCTCCGCAAGGAAGCTCAAATAGGACCCTTCCGCCGTTTGGCCGGCCATAGTCGAATGTTCCGGACAGCACGGCTTGGCCTTCTCTGTTCCGGCAGGAGACTTTATTTCGCTCGCCGCCGGCCGGCTGTCCTGAACGTCAAATTTTCTTGTACCGTTCGTCACGATCGTTATCGCGCCGCTTCCTTTTTCCGTCACATGCCCGATACATGCCGCATCGTGGATGCCCGCCTCATGCAGCCGCCTCAACAATGCATCGGCTTTGCTGTTCTCGATGGCGATGAGCAGTCCGCCGGAGGTCTGCGCATCAAAGCAAACGTCGGCCATCAGTTCTGTAACATTCGTTCCCAGCGTTACCGCATGCCCGTACGATTGCCGGTTCCGCTCGATCGCCCCGGGCAGAATCCCTTCCGCCGCGCACTGAAGTACCCCATCCAGCCACGGCAGGGCATCCCAAACCAGATCTACGTTTACGCCGCTTCGCAGTGCCATCTCCGACAGATGGCCCATGAGCCCAAACCCAGTCACATCCGTTGCGGCATGGGCGCCCATCTCAGTCATCAGTTCGGCGGCTTTCTTATTAAGCTGCGCCATCGAGTTGGCCGCCTTCTGCATATTGGCCTGGCTGGTCCTGCCGATCTGCCATGCAAACGACAGGATGCCCGTCCCCAACGGCTTGGTCAAGATCAACGCATCGCCTAAGCGCAATGCGGCATTCGTAAGAACTTTGTCTTTCGTGATGATCCCCGTTACGGCGAATCCCGCCTTGATCTCGCGCTCATTGATGCTGTGCCCGCCGATGATCGCCACACCCGCTTCGTTCATTTTGTCGATCCCGCCGCGCAGGATTTCGCGCATTGCAACATCGGGCAGTTCACCGACAGGGAACCCGATGATGGAAAGGGCGGTCAGAGGCCTTCCGCCCATCGCGTAGATATCGCTGACGGAATTGGCCGCGGCGACCTGTCCGAACGTGTACGGGTCATCGACGATCGGCGTAAACACATCCACCGTCTGCACCAGGCACGTACCGTTGTCCAGTTCGTAGATGCCCGCATCGTCTCCGGCGGGTATGCCCACCAGCACCCTCGGATCCTGCGGCATCGAAAGCCCGCTCAGGACCGATTTCAAAAACGCCTGATCGATCTTCGATGCGCAGCCGGCCTTTTGAACCAGCGTCGTGAGTCTGACTTCGTGTGGCGGCAGCTCGGCACGTTCGCCCGCGCACATGCAGATATTCTTCTGTTTGAACAGGTCGCACGGGCAGGCCTGTTTCGCATCGCACACGCAGTGCCCCAGTTTCATCGAGCGCGACATCACGCGCTTTCGCCGCTGCAATGGATTCATTTGGACTCCTGTTTTTTCTTTTTTTCCGCCGCCAGGATCGCCGCCCCCAGCGCCCCGGTCAGTTGCGGCTGCGGGCACGTCGCGATCGGCTTGTCCAGCATCTTCTCGATCGCCTCTTTCATCCCCGGGATCATCGCCACGCCGCCGGTAAAAACGACCGGGCTCTCGACCTCGCGTCCGGCCATCGCCAGCAGCCGCCGCGCGATCGAGGTCTGCACGCCCGCGACGATATTCTCCGGCGATTGCCCGGATGCGAGCAAACCGACGATCTCCGTCTCGGCGAATACCACGCAGATGCTGCTGATCTGCGCCGGATGTTCGCTTTGCTGTGCAAAGGCCCCAAGCTGCTCCAGCGGGACCTCCAGCCGTTCTGAAACCACCTCCAGGAACCGGCCCGTTCCGGCGGCGCAGCGGTCGTTCATCGCAAAATCGCGCACTTTGCCGTCGGAGCCCAGGCGAATGAGTTTGCTATCCTGCCCGCCGATGTCGATGATCGTCATCGCATCGGGAAGATGCCGCCGCACGCCCGCCGCGTGACACGTGATCTCCGTGATGGTCGAATCGCAGAAATCCAGCAGGTGCCGCCCATAGCCCGTGGCCACCGTCACCGCCAGGTCCTGCCGCTTGAGCTTATTCTTTTCCAGCAGGCGATCGAACATTGCGCCGGTCCGCTGCTGCTGATCGATCCCCTGGTCGCCGCAGGCAGAATCCAGCACCGCATTCCGCTCCATAGCATACAACACGATCTTAATCGCCCTCGAACCGGCATCGATTCCGGCAGTGATCATGAACTTCTCCTTTGTTTGATATTCTCAACCAGCGCTTCAAGCCGCGTCCGCAGCTGCGAATCGGCGCTATCGCATAACGTCTGTATTTCGGTCTCTACAACCGGTATCTCCAGCGCATCCCGCACGGCCTGGCCGATGACGCGGCCCTCGACGGCGCAGTGGCTGGCGCCGCCGATCCGCGAGATCACGACGCCTTCAGCGCCGAACCGCACGGCCTGGCGGCAGATATATTCGGCCCGCTCGTGCGTGGAGCCGACCATCGGGTCCGCCAGCGCCGTCCGAGCAAGCGCTTCCAGCGGCTCTATATCCTCACGGATCTCGGCCAGCGTATGCGCAAACAGGTACTCCGTTCCGCAAACCCGGCCGCCGCATTCTTCAAGCAGGTTCATCGCCCGAAGGTCCGCCGGCGGATTTACCCAGAAGACCCGCGCTGTGTCAGCCGCCAGCACGCCCGTTGCCGCAAGAAGCCGTTCGCCAACTTCATCGAGCAGAGCCTCCAGCACAAGGGTGGCCTCTGTATAGTCCGAGCAATAATGCAGCGCCAGCATCTCCGCGGCCAGCATCTCAAGCGATCCCATTGGGCACGGGTCGGCCGTATAAACCAGCAGCCGCAATTCATTTAAGATCCTGCGAAAGCCGTTGGCTCGTTGGATCCCTCGCCTCAAATCTTTTGTCACCAACTGCCTGCCCGTGAGCGCCTCCAAGACGCTTTTTACGCCGGCAAGTTCCGCCTGCACAAACTCGACCTGCACACGAGGCGCCTTCCACCCGCACGGCAGCAAGGCACTTTCTTCGCCCTCATCCGGCATTCTTCGCCGCGGCATCTCCCACCAGTGCATCGCAAATCCCAATTGCACCAATTTCTGTGTGATCGCCGAAACATCGTCGCAGATCGCTCCCGTGCTGCAAATGAGCGCATCAGGAATGGGGAAATGCTCGCCATTGATAAACGCGCCGACCATCGCTCGCACTGGGCAAAAACTCTCATCGAAACCATACTGACTCGCCGACTCGAACAAGCCTTCATTCTGCTCCATCAGGCACGGCGTCCACCAGGCCCCATCCGGGTAGAACGCCGTCACGTTCTTAAAGCAATCCGCCAGCACCGGCACCGTCCCCAGGTCCTTCATCGTCCCCACGATCTTCCTGCCTTCGGCACGTGCTCGATGCAGCCGCTCATTTTCGCTCAGCAGCAGGTTCCATAAGGCCAGTGCCGCCGGCGAGTTATCCAGTTTCAAACTTCTCAGCCGCGTATCGCCATACTCGGCGTGGCGGCCCAAAGGCCCGCCGTAAAAACGCTCCTGCAGCCCTTGCGCTTTAAGCAAGGGATAACGCTTGTCCCACTGCTCCAGCGTGATTTGTTCCGGCGGCATTTTCATCCAAGTGCCTCCAAAAATGCTTCGATCCGTGAAACCGCCGCAACCGGCAATTCACCCTGCCCATCCACGTTCAATTCCAATACCGGCACCGAAAGCCGCTTGCTTAACTCAGGCCCCTGGCCGTGCCACAGATCGCAAAACACATGTCGCACCAAAATGATCGCATCCGCGCCGGCCGCGTTACAGGCCTGCGCCATCCATTGATAATAGCTGTTATTGGGCCGTCTCCAGATTGCCGGAAGCTCAAAATATATCCGCGCGATCGCCTCAAGCGGGTCGTTTTCGCCGGCCGCATCGATACCAACCAGTTCCGGCGTGAGCGCGCCTTCGGTTGCATCAAACACAACGCCGGCTGCCCCCTCGCTGAGCAGGCGTTCAATTGACTTATAAATCATTGAGTTTAGCGGTCCTCCTGTAATCGCGATGGCTTTGTTCGGACGTGTAAGTTCGACCTTGTTTGCGGTCTGTCGGCAGTTGCGGCGCCAATCCGGCGTCTCGCCGCTGATCGAGCATAAGAATTGTTCCAGCCGGCGTAATTCCTGCACATAGTAGCGAAAACTGTTCTCTGTTGTCATCGAAGGCACATTCAGCAGGAAGCTGCTTTGCTCGGACTGGTGATACAGATCAAATGCTCGCCGCATCTGGTCGCACGCCGTACTGAAGACCGCGATAAAATCCTCGCCGGAATCTACTCGCTGTTCCAGTTCTTCCAGCCATGCCGCCGCGTAACTGCACATGCCCTCGATCCGGATATCCGCTTGCAGCGCAGGCACACTCCGCATCGGCAACAGGCCGCATGCGGCGATCAGTTCCTTCGGCACGAATGGGCATGTATAATAAACTGTTTTCATCTGGTCTTTGCGGCCGTTTCCAGCAGCGCCTCCACGCGAAGCGCGATCCTTTCGGCATCCGATGGACCGTAATCGGTTACGATCTTTAGATACGGCAGTTTAAGCTCATCCGCCAGTTCCTTCACGAACCACGATTCCACATCATACGTTAAACAGCCTTGCCATACCATGTCCACGATGCAGTCCGCTGCGTAATCCACCGTCAGCCGCCGCAGGTTCTCGATTCGTTTTCGGTTCGCCGTCATCACCGAGCAGGGCAGGTAGAAATATTTTTTCGCGATCGCCTCCAGAGGATTGGCTGCGCCGGCGTCAACGTCTTCCATGATCGGTTTAATGCCGGTGCAGTTCTCCATGCACACGACCAGCCCGCCGGCATTCTCAAGGATATCGACAACCTTCTCGGCTCCGTGCACCGTCGGCACGCCCGTCAGCAGAATACGCGGCCTATCCTTCAGTTCCGCCCGCGGCCGCGCCTTGGCCGTCAGCCGCTCGTATGCGACCAGGTCGGATTCGATCCCTGAGATAATGCTCTTATAGTTCAGCAGTTGCCGTCCCGTCCAGGGCGGACACGGCTGTTTCATCATTTCGGCCAATTGCCTTCGCAATCCCCGCTCGCGGTTCATCGTCGCGATCGCCTTCCGCAGCGCATCATCTGTGATACTTTCAGTATACCGGCTCTCTAAGAACTCCTTGAACTTTCGCAGTTCTCTCAGCCAGTGCGTTTGGGCATCGGCATCATCCGGTTTTTGCGGCAATTCCAGAACATACATCGCCTTGCGCCGCGCCATGAGTTCGTACATCTTCTTCTTGCCGTCGCACGTTGTCTCCGCCACCACCAGGTCTGCCATCTCCAACAACGGATTCTTCTTGGCGCGGCAGTACCCGTAGGTCGATTTGATCAGCGGGCACAACCCTACCGGCAGGTCCTGCTCGCCTTCAAGGGCCATCGCGTGCGAGCCCCCGCACAAGCATACCGGCACAGCGCCCGCCGCCATGATCAATTCACGCGGCGTGTATTCGCACAGGATGCCCACGATCGGTTTGCCCTCTTGTCGGGCCTGCACCGCGTACTGGCAGCAGTTTTCGAGCATGCGGTCAAATCGGCTTAGGCCGGCTGATTTCCCGGAACAGTCCATTCCGCTTGTCCCCTTAGTTTTTTCTTCCGACGAACAACCCCTGTATGATCTTCCTTTCATGCGCCAGCTTATGCATGAATGCCATTTCGCCGCTGATCGCTTCCAGCATCTTCATATCAAAACCGATGATCTTAAGCGCATCATATGTATGCTGTTTGCCCACCATCTCCAAATACAGGTCCACGCACGGCGCAAAACGCCCCGTATCCTCCGCCCACAAAACTTCGCAGTCGCTGGATTCCAGCAGCCTGCGGTAGTCCTGCACAGTCAGTATACTCGGAAACTTCATAAACTCCAAAAGGCGTTTCGATTCCTGTTTGTTCATGGGCGTCGGCCCTTCGAGCCAGTCGGTAAAGGCGATCGTCCCGCGGGGCTTGACGATCCGTGCGGCCTCCTTGATGAGCGCCGACTTGTCTTCCACGTAGCACCACGCATCCTCTCCCCAGGCGAAATCAAACGATCGCTCCGGCAGGCCCGTCCTGCATACATCCGATTGGAGGCAGGTGATCCGGCCGTCGAGGCCGGCCTGCTGACATCGCACATGGCATTGCTGCAGGACCGTCTGCGTCGCGTCGACGCCCATCATCGACCCCACCCCGCAAAACTGCACGAGGAACCGCATCCCCGCGCCGTTGCAGCAGCACAGGTCCACGCCCCGGCCTTGCCCCCGAATGCCCGCCTTCTCCGCCAGGTCCATCGACGAGGCAAATCCCCCGATATGGATCTGCTCACCCATGATCAGTTCCCACAGCTTTCCCTCCGGCCCATTGTAAACCGCCTGAACATCCGTAAGATGGATTCGCGAGTTTGTCTTCATTCACAACTCTAACAAAAAAGGCGGGCCAAGATGTTTTATCTCAACCCGCCGGTAAACGCTTCGTCCTTCGACCATGGAGGCCTATTTTATGAGTTCCTCCACCGAGTACCATTTCTCTTCCTGCCTGATCTCAAACGGTCCGCTATCCATCTCGATGTGCACGCGGAACCGCCCGCGGAAGTCCTCTGGCACTCGCCACGAGTACCGGCAAACCCCGCCTCACCCATATTCCATCGTCCCGCTGTGGATCGCTGCTTGCTTTTCATCATAAATTGTAATCACAGGTTTGGCCACGGTTTGGCCGTTTTTTTGAATAGCGACTGCATAGACAGCTTTACCGCTGTCCACCAACTGAACGCCAATCGAGCAGTTTCCTTCAACATACGAAACATCCGTCGTCAGCAGGAATGTGGTGGGGAATTCGACCTGCGTTTCAGCGTTTGGAGCTATCACAAAACTCCTGCCGCCAACCGCATCTCGTCTGGACCAACAGGTCCAAACGTTCTCGTTTGGGTCCGTAAAGTTGTTCCGGTTGTAGATGATTGAATAACGGCCCGCTGGCAATTGTATCAAATTCACTGCATCAACTAAATAAGAGCAGGTATCCGAGCACAGGTGCAGGCTGCTTTGATAGGTGTTAAGCCTCAATGTGCCCAATTCAGGGTTCAACGGGGTGGTTAGCAGCTTCTTATCTCTCAGTTCGAGGGCATAATAGCGACTATTATAGATATTGAGTATTTTCGGCAGGGGCATGCATTCCATTTGCGTAAAATAACGATTAATAAATCTGCCGTCACCGTCGATGTCAAAGAGCAGCCTGTCACAAAATGTGTCGCGCCCGAGGGTGTTTGACAAAAGGGATTCCGCTGAAAAATAAGTCTGGTACTTGCCATCAAAATCAAGATCCGCCAGCATAATCTCGTGGATTTGATTGTTAATTCTGATCTTCCCCTTTTGGACTGTCGTTGGTGCAACATGAATGCCGCGGAGATGATTTGAAAGGATTAGATAAAACGCGGCGGAGCCAGGGTCGTTCAGCGATAATGGTCCAAATACATATAGTGAACCATCATGCCGGTAATTTTTTTTATGGCTTTGGATCGGTTTTTCATCCGAAAGGCTGTTATTGCCATTTAGATCGGCATAAAGGGTATAATCTTGATTTCCCTTATCAAACAAACAGCAGGTCAAATTGCCATCTCTGAACGGAATGGAGAAAAACGTCTTATCGCCGCTGATATTCTCCGGCATGCCGGACAGCGATTCAGGCTCTTTGTCCAGAGCCCAAAAAAAGTTGACGACGTCGTATTCGTAAAGATAAGCAACTGACGAAACCGTCTTCAGATGCGCAACCCCTTCCTCTTTCGGAATGCTCAGATAGTACTGCAGCGCAAGCCCACCCGCTGTCGCGAGGGTCAACACGAGTATGATCAAGCCAACCTTTTTCATTCTCCCGTTCCGATTGTCCACTTATCTACTTAGACTCAAATGAAAGGCAAATGTTACATAAATGAGAACCCATTCCTTAGATATCGCACATGCCCGGCGTCTGTCGCACCTCAAACGCGCCCCAGTCATATTCGATCCTGCATTTCACCGTGCCTCTGAAACCCTCGGGTATTCGCCACGAATACGGACAAACGCCTTGTCAGCCATACTTCAGCCGCCCGCTGCCCAGCGGTTCATCCTGCTGATTGCTGAGTATGAGCATCGGCGGCTGCTGCCATAGACCATTCTTCACGATCCCACAAAGATACCGCTCGCCCGCCGTTCCCGCAAGTTCCGGCAGGATCTGCAATTCCGCCTGCTTTCTCGTGAATTTAAAGGTGAGCGTCAGGGGTTGCCCGGGCTTGTTCGGATCGTTAAGAATGGCCTCCGGGTCCTGGTTTCTCAAAAAATCGATCGCCCACGTATTGCCGCCGGCATCCGTCGCCTGCAAGACCAGTTTCGCCGCCGCCGACACGCTGGGCTTGCCTTTACACATCGGGATCACCCACCACGCGGCCGCGCCGAGAAGAATGATCAATCCCAATGAAAACAGCCGCGCCCGAGGGCTGCCGGTACAAAGAGAATAAAGCCCCGCTATCGCGCCGGCCAGACTATCCCTGAAGTTGCCCCAGCGTTCGGTGAATTTGAGAATAGTGTAGCGGTCGATCATACCCCTAAAGCCTTGATAACTCGCTGTTTACGCATTTTTGCGGGCAGGGTGGCCCGCACGAAAATCCCAAGCCATCATAGGGGCCAAAACCGGATTAATCAATCATTTTTAGTAACTCAAACTGACCGATTGAAAGATTTTTGATGATAGCAGTGATTCAACAAAAACAGCCTCAAATGCCGATAAGTCTTGTGTTGAGCATTACTTATTCGCACGGAGGCTGCATGATTACTATCGGCAAAATTCCTCAA
>JAJFTK010000066.1 GCA_021372945.1 Planctomycetaceae bacterium
CAGAACGAATGCCGAACGTATGATACAAGATACTGGTGGACATGGCTTTATACTCCAATAGGTGGTTTTTATTTTTTTCCACCTATCATAAAGCCATGTCTTTTTTTAGCAACACACCAACGCATTTACCGGAAGAGCCCAAATTCGCCCCTCTGCGTGAAAAAATACTACTTTTTTAGCTTTTTTAATCTAAACTTCTATTCCTATCTTGCTACTAAATATTCCTATCTTGCTATATAAGCTTAAAAATCGCTATAAGTCTTTATACTAAAAGGATTTAAAAGGGGTAGTTAGGTGTGGGGTAAGGCTATATCATTTATTAGATTAAATCCTACGCCTCTACATACTGGGTCTGCAATAGATTGTATTTTAAACTTTCCGGATTTTCTTATCGGGAAAAAATGTCATGGCAAGTATCGGTCTTACGGTTCAAAGTCTCAGGGATTGACATAGCCCCTACCGTTTTTTTTTTTTTACTACAATAATTCAAGATAAAAAATATTTTAAGCTGATTTCTTTACTACAATCCTTTACTGCATTAGGTTTTTTGCTATTCATAACTCCTTTGTTACTAAGGGTTTATGGATGCCCTATATGGGTTCAAGTCCCACCTCCGGTATTCAAAATTGATTATGCAATATTGATCATTACCGACCTCTATAGGATACAAATCAAAAGTCATAAAAAAAGCCAGATCCTTTTAAGATCTGGCTTCGGAGGAGGGTGATGAGAAGAAATTTTATATTATTTATATGCTTGAACGCTCCAAACGTTCGATAAATTTTACCTTTTCAACAAAATATTTGGTTCTCGAAGCTGATTTATCTTTATTTCGACGTGACAACCCCTTTTTTGAGGATAATATTGGCGTAAAGAGCGCTTTCACCAGTCGCGACCACGGCAAATGCCTTTTTGGCCCGTTCATAAAACGTAAATCGCTCCACAAACTCGAAATCACTGAATTTCTCGCCCGACGCCTTGATGACCTTACGATACTCATCCCAGATGGTCGGCTTTATGGGGTCGCCCGGCACAACCTGCATCAGGGCAGCCGGCTGCTGCACATAGATATCCAGAGGGAAAAACTTCAGTATCGCCTCAAGCACGGGGACCAGGCCGTGCCCATCGGCACGGACCAGACGCTGCGCGCAAGTTGCGGCGGGAAAATTGCCATCGGCGATGACGATCTCATCGCCATGCCCCATTTCCATCAGGATCTTCATCAGTTCCGGCGAGATCACCGGCGATACGCCTTTTAACACGTTTGGCCTCCTTAATAAGTGTGCTTATGCACGTTCGAGGTTCTGAACCCGAAGATCGCAATCACAACAAAGCAGATCAAGGGCAGGAAAAACGACGCCCGCGTGCTCGACAGCGTCATGAAGCCCAAGTTCCACGCGTCCATATCCATGATCCAACCCTGGATATACGGCATGGCCGCCCCGCCGCCGATCGCCGCGATCAGCCCCGCCGCCCCCAGTTTGGCATCGTCGCCAAGTCCTTTCAGGGCGATGCCGTAAATGGTTGGGAACATCAGCGACATGCACGCTGACACGCCCACCAGGCAGAGCATGCCGCCAAGACCGTCAACATTGACCAGCCCCAGGTAAAAACCTTTCAACATTCCATATTGATCGAGATACTGTTCGAACGCTGGGCCGGTTTCAAGGCTGCTTGGTATAAAGATATTGCCGGCAACCAACGCAAAGCCGCCGATAGCCAGCGTCATCAGAAGTCCGCCCGGGCTGAAAAACTTCAGCAGGAACGTACAAATAAAACGGCTGGTCACGAAAATCGCCATCGCCACCATATTGAATAACTGGCTTGTTTCCTTTGAAAGGCCGAATTCGTTGACCCCGTACTGGATGATGAACGTCCAGCACATGATCTGGGCACCCACATAAAACGTCTGCGCCACGACCCCTTCGACGTATTTCTTATTTCGCCACAGGCGTTTGAGCGTCGGCCCCAGGTCCAGCGACGTGTGCTCTTCGCCCTGGCTGCGCGGCAGCCGCACCACGAGGAATACAAAAAACATCACCAGAACCACAAATCCCAGCAGCATATAGGGCCAGATGATCACATCCAAATCATGCTGACACATCGCCGCAAACTGCTCGGGATCGGCCGCCTGCAGGACGCGCCGGCCGGCTTCATCCATTGTATTAAGCCGGGCCAGGATGATGTTCTTGGCAACAAGCATTCCAATGAGCGAGCCCATCGGGTTAAAGGATTGGGCGAAGTTGAGCCGGCGGGTGGCCGTCTCTTCCGGCCCCATCGCCAGGATATACGGGTTGGAACTGGTTTCAAGAAAGGACAGACCGCACGTCATGACGAAATAGGAAAGCAGAAACGCCCAAAAGGCCATCAGCCAGCCCGAGGGAATGAACATCAGGCATCCGGCCGCATACAGCCCCAGCCCGACCAGGATGCCCGATTTATAGCTGAATCGCTTGATGAACAGCGCCGCCGGAAACGCCATCACGCAATAGCCGCCATAAAAGGCCGTTTGCACCAGCGCACTTTCGGCGTTGCTGATCAGCAGGATATTCTTGAACGCCGCCACCATTGGGTTGGTGATGTCATTGGCGAATCCCCAAAGCGCAAAAAGACTGGTCACCAGGATGAACGGAAGCACGATTTCCGTCGGGATCACCCTTGGTTTCTGGGCTGGGTTTTTCTGTAACGCGGCATCCGGCTTCATGCCATTGTTTTCCCTCGCATTGCCAGTGACTGCTGTTTGATCCATACGCAACTCTCCTGAGCACGTTCTATAAACACTTGTAAGCGGTTTCACCGGCATTGAGCAGATGAATGAGCGGCTGGGGCCTGTCGGTTCCTTCGACAAAACACGGGCGAGCCGCCCACGGCGTCACGCTGAGCGTGCGGGTCAGGTCCGTCCAGTATTGAAGCCGCCGCACGGGCAGATCCCAGGTCATGTGCAGGTGGTTGGCCGGCGCATATTGTTTGTACTCAACCATGCTGGCATACTTTGGAACGACAAACGTGTGCGGCCACGTTGGATTGGTCAGGCCGCACATGGCTTTGGCCAGTTTGTCCGGCACGCCGGTGGTATAGGCCTCGTCCCAGATCAGACTGAATTTATTATTGAGCGCGCTATAGGCCATGCGTCCGGCGATGCCTTCGATGCCCGCCGGTGTCAGGAAGGTGACCGAGTTGCCGCCGCCGGGAAAATAACCGTCATCAGCAAGCGGCATGAAAACATTTTTCATGATGTCCTTGACCGCGGCGCCCGGTTTGCCGGCCCAGTCGAAACTGGCGCTGCCGGAGTTGTCGCCATCTACCAGGCCCTTGACGATATAATCCGCCTTGGCATTGACGCCGACCTTCAGCTTGCGGGCAAGTGCCTTGATCTCCCAGCCCTCCCAGACCTTCCGAAAGTCCATGAAGAGCGGCGGATTTCCGCCGGACAGCCACGTGAAAAACAGCATGGTCAAGAGCCCCTGCATATCGGCCTCTGTGGCATACGGAAGCGGGGCCTTCGGGCCGTTGTGGTCGAACGTGCTGTTAAAGAAGGATTCCATCACATCGGCCACGGGCATCGGAAGACCGCGCCGATCGCTGCCCCACTCAAGCTGGCTCATGAAACCGCCGCCGACAGCATTGAGGTCCGTCATCAGGTCGCGGTTGATCAGGTACATCGCCAGCGACTGGTTAAAACGAATATTCTCTTTCTCATCGTTCATCTGGAGCCGTTTGCCGACGTGCTTGTCGATCCAGGCGCGAACTTCGGCAACTTCTTGTTTATCATACGCCTCCTTGTGAAGCATATCGGCCAGCAGTTTCATATCCAGCCGGGTGATCTCCAGGCCATACGTATTGCGCGTGGGCAGCACGTGGGCCAGCGCCGTTTCCATTCCCATCGAATCATGGCCGAAGACCACGACACGGCGTCCGCGAAGAGCCACCGCCGTCACGGCCGCGTAGCACCAATCGATCAGCGCTTCGGTTGTAGCGTCCGTCATTTTGGGATGGAGCCCGGTATCCGGCCAGGTGCCGACATTCAGATGAACCATCTTGCCGTATTGGCTGATCGCGCCGCTGACGGCGTGCGCATACACCACGCCCGGCCTGGGGCCGCTGTTGCCGCAGGTAATGTTCAGCGGCGTCTCTTTGGGAAACTGCTGCAAGAGGGAGATCGCGGTCAATTGGGGGAAGGCCCATGTATCCGGCGCACACACCAGGATGCTGACGCCCGCTTGCCTGAACTGCTGCGCGACGATGTCCGCCTCCTTCTCGCCATCGATCAGCACGGAAGAATAGACCACCGGCACCGCCGTCTTGTCGGGCATTACGACTTTGCCGCTGATCGCATCGGCGACCATAGCGACAATATTCTGGGCACGGATGCGGCTGTCCGCATCGACGCGGGGGTCCCCCGGCGCAAAGACGCCGATCACGGGCACGCGAGGGGAAGCTTTTTGGATTTCGTTGCAACGCACAGCTTTACTGGAGGCCATAACCATTCTCCTTTTCTCAGGTTAACTTCCTGTTGATAAACGCAAATTCAAACCTGGCGACTATGGAGCTTTTTACACAATCCAGCCTTTTTGGTCAAGCAGGTTTGTTCGTGTAAGCTTAATCCAATTACCGGTCAAAGGCCATATCTGTTTTACAGAATTTGATGGACAATTTACAGGTATTTTCAGCAAAGCAAGGAAAATTGCGACGAAAACCCGCGGCATTTGGATGCTGCTGTGCATCCATTAGTCGCCGATCAATGCAGTGCGGTTCTTGCCTCCAGCACCTTGGCTGGTTCGCGCTTCAATGGATTGCGCGGCGGCCCCGTGAAAACATGGCCATAGCAGTTATAGCGTCCGCCATGACACGGGCAATCCCAGGTTTGCTCGAACCGATTCCAGTGAACGATGCAGCCCATGTGCCTGCAAACCGGTGACATGACGGTCGTTTTACCCTCGGCATCTTTATAAACCGCGTGCACGTGATCCTCTATCTTGATGAGGCGTCCCTCGCCTGGCGGGATCGCCTCTACGCTGTACTCGTAATGACTGATACGGTCCTTTACAAAATGTCGTCCGATGTGGGTCACAAAGTGCGCGACCTTTGGCCCGGCGACTCCGGGTTTGACCCGTTCCGGCGAAAGTACTTCAGCCAGCGGATTGTCCCGGCCGGCGATGATATCGCTCAACAAGAGGCCGGCCGCAGTACCAAGGGTCAGCCCGTCGCCCGAGTAGGCCGCCGCGACATACACGCGATCGGCCCAGGGCACGCGCCCGACAAACGGCAAACCATCCGCCGAAGTAAAATACTCGTGCGACCATCGGCTTGGCACGGCGCTAACACGGTACCTCTGACGCGCGTACGCCTCGAGCGTTTGAAACGGATCCTCTTCTTTGTCATCGCCCGTCTGCCGATCGGCCCCGCCGATGATGAGCAATCTCGGCTCTTGTGTTGATGCGATGCGCGTATAGAAATAGGGTTCATGCGTGTCCCAGTAAAGTGCATCCTCGATTTCGTCTTCAACTTGGGCGGCAATGACAAAGGACATGTGCGGAAAGATCCGGCTTTGGAGTGACAGTTTGCCCGTTAAAGAGGTGTGGCCGGCAAGGATGAGGTGATTGGCCTCGATCCTGCCATGGGTTGTCTCGATCAGGATCTTGCCGTGCTGCTCGTGGAAATCTTCCATGCGCGTCATTTCATAGATGCGTCCTCCCAGCAGAAAGATAAAACGCGAAAGCGCCAGTACATACACCATCGGCAAAAAACGCGCCTGTTCCGGCAGGCACATTGCCTTGGCAGTTTCAAAGGGCAGCGGCGCCGTATTGCAGGCCGTCATATTCAGTTCCAGTTTATTGGCGGCGTCAATTTCATCCTGCACCGCCTGCACGCCGTCGGCATCTTCGGCATAGTAGCAGCCGCCAATGCGTTGAAAGTCCGAATCTAAACGGTAACTCTTGTTCCAGTCTTCTATGCAGTCGATCGCATGACGCTTGGCGTGGATGAACGTGCGTGCCGCCGACAAACCGAAATATTTCACAAGGTTTGTCAGTCCGATGTCGTAGTGATTGTCCAGGTGGCCGGTGCTGTGGCCCGTGGTACCGCGGCCGATCCGATTCAGGTCGATCAGGATCACGTCATGGCCCGCCTGGCTCAGCGCCAGCGCCGCGGTAAGGCCCGTAATGCCGCCACCGATCACCGCGGTATCACAACTGGCGTTCTCCATCAAATGCGGAAAGTTAGTCGTATCCGCATGTTCATACCAGTATGGCCGGTTTTTTCCATCGAAATCCATCAGCATCTCCGAGCGGTTTCATTCTAATCCGTACCGGTAAGAACATCCCATGAACGAAATGCCTAAATCAGCGTCTCTATTCGCTGACAGTTTCGCTGGAGTATCGCCTAGAAAACCAGGCGGACCGGCTCTTTCTTGAGTTCTGAGACTGTAGGCAGGATCTGAAAGTTCGACAGATGATACGCCGTGCAGAATGAACGCGCCAGGCTTTCAATGGTCGCAACGTCCGCGGCATGGCACATGGCATACAGGTTAAACGGCCAGTTGGGACAGGTTTTTCGCTGGTAACAGTGACTGACGGCGTCGAAGGCGGCCAGGTCCGCGCCTGCACGACTAATCTCCTGTGCCGGTACTTCAATACAAAACAACGCGTTGGCGACGTAGCCCAGTTTTTGATAGTCCAGCACGGCCGCAATTTTGCGGACAGCGCCTCTCTGATGCAGGCTCTGCAAGACAGCCAGCAGATCCGGCACGTCTAGGAATTCAAAGGGGCATTTGCAGATAATTAACGCATCCTGGATCAACGAGAGAACCTTTTTCTCTTTTTCGGTCAATTCCATCGGGGCCGGCGGGACCTCCGGAACGGGCACGTCGCGCGGCAGCGACGCGGATTTGGCCGGTGCGCGCGGCCCGGCGGGGTCGAAACAAACATTCAGCTTGAACAATCGAACCGCCGGAAGATTACAGAATGCGATGTCGAAGTCCTCCTGCAAGCCGCTCAATATCACCTCAATCGCGATCAGGCTTGGCGCCTGGAGCGTAAACCACAGATTATAATAATGATCGCGGCAGTAGTTGTGCGATACGCCTTCCAGCGTGCTGACCGCCGCGGCGACCGCACGGAATTTATCATCGGGGACATGAGCGGCGACCAGCGATGAGATAAAACCGAGCGAACGGTAATCGAGGTGTCCGCGAAAACGGCGGATAACGCCGGCGGATTTTAGCCTGCCAACGGAATCGAGAACGGCCTCTTCGGTCGCGTTTAATTTTTGCGCAATCTCAGCGAAAGGCCGCGCGCACAGCGGCAGCGGCTGCTGCAGCAGGCGGAGCAGTTCAATTTCGAACGCAGACAACGGTTCCATCAGGCTCATTGGTCTTGAGAAGATCAGGGAATCTGTTTTCGCGTTAGGATACAAATCGGGTCCTGCTCAAGGCAGTCGCCATAAACCGCTTCGGCGCGGGCACGGCACCCTCTGCAAGTTTGAAGATGGGTGCACGTTCGGCAGGCCCCTTTATAGAGTTCATGACGTCGTAACGAACAGAGCAGTTCAGAGTTCTCCCAGATACGGCCGAAATCAAAATCATTTTCCAGCAGGTTTCCGGCGGAGCGGTTTAAAAAACCACAGGTTTGCACAGAACCCGTTCGGCTGATGAAGGCAAACTCGGTCGCGGCCAGGCAGCCGCTTACCGTTTGCGCTGGACGCTCCTTCGTCGAGCGTAAAACGCGAACAAACTGCGGCCCGCACGTGAGGCGCAGTTCGATCGGAAGCGTTTGCTTGAGCGCGGCCAATCTCCGCAGAACCGTTTCGTACTCCTGGGGCGAAAACAACAGTTCGCTTATCTCTTTGGCTCTGCCTACGGGCACGAGGACAAAAGGATTCCAGCAGCCGGCCCCCTGCTCGGCCGCAAGCCGAGCAATGGCATCCATCTGGTCGATATTGTTCTTTGTAAGCGTTGTATTGATCTGAAAGCGGATCCCGCATCGCCGGGCGCTGTCGATCGCGTTCATGGTCATCTCAAACGCGCCATCCACCTGGCGGAACGTATCGTGCGTAAGGGCATCCTGGCCATCCACGCTGAATGAGAACGAAAGCAGTCCGGCGTGCTTGAGCGCCGCAGCCGATTGCGCATCGATCCGCCAGCCGCACGTGGCCATCACCGGGCGAAGTCCCCTGTCGCGGCTGTAAGTGATCAGTTCCAGTATATCCGTTCGCAGCATCGGCTCGCCGCCGGTAAAGATCAGGATACAGGCGGTGTAAACGGCCAAACCATCAAGGATGTTCTTGCACGCGGCCGTATCCAGTGGGTCCGATCCGTCCGACAAAGCGGCGGCGCGGCAATGCCTGCAATTCAAAATGCAGCGACCAGTCACTTCAAAAGCAGCGACACGCGGTTTAATAACAGGTTCGGTCATTGATCCATCGCCTCAGCGGCCTCTTTAGCGAAATAAGTGATGATGAAATCCGCTCCCGCGCGTTTGATCGCCGTAAGCGTCTCTATCATGGCCTGCCTGCCGTCAAGCAGTCCTTTTTCAGCCGCGGCCTTGATCATCATGTACTCGCCGGAAACGTGGTAGGCGGCCAGCGGAACATCGAACCGCTGCCGGACTTGATGGATCATATCGAGGTAGGCCATCGCGGGCTTTATCATGACAATATCGGCGCCTTCCTCAATGTCCAGTTCGATCTCTCGCATGGCCTGCCGCGCAGAGGCCGAGTCCATCTGGTAGCTGCGGCGGTCGCCAAAGCTTGGCGCCGAACAGGCCGCATCCCGGAACGGACCATAAAACGCCGAGGCAAACTTAGCCGAGTAAGACAAGATCGCTGTATCCTTAAAACCTTCGGCATCCAGCACCCGCCGAATCCAAAGGACCCTGCCGTCCATCATATCCGAGGGGGCAACGATGTCGGCTCCGGCCCGCGCGTGACACAGGGCCATCTTTGAAAGGGCTTCGAGCGAGGAATCGTTATCGACGCGGCCGTTCTGCAGCAGCCCGCAATGGCCATGATCCGTATAGGCGCAAAGGCAAACATCCGTGATGACCGCCAGTTCCGGTGCGGCCTTCTTGATCTGGCGGATCGCCTGGCAGACAACCGGATCGCCCGTCCAGGCAGAGGAACCTTCGGCGTCTTTTCGCTCCGGCAGGCCGAACAAAAGAACCGCCGGAATACCCGCATCCGCGATGGCGCGCGCCTCTTTGGCCGCCTCATCCGGCGATAAATGAAAGCATCCTGTCAATGATGTGATCGGCTCTCTTACCGAATTGCCGGGGCAGACAAAAAGAGGGTAAACCAAGTCGTCCCGGCTAAGGGAGGTATCCCGAACAAGCCTGCGGATCGCTTCGCTCGTTCGAAGCCGACGCATTCGCGTAATTGGAAATCCCATATTGGCACTCCTAACCAATCTTAATCAGTCGATTCTCTTTCCTGTTGACTCAAGTAGCAGGCCGGCTCATTGCGCCAGTCGGCAATGTCCGCTTTTCCCGTCATCGATCTGAAATTACCGCCGCAGATCGGATACCATTTACAGGGGGCGCATTCGGGCGCCTTGAACAAATCCTTGTTTCGCAAAACGTGCAGAACCGGGTCCTTCTCATTTTCCCACAGGCGGCCAAAAGGCGTCTCCAAAATATTGCCGAGCGAATAATTGCGCCAGAACTGGTCGCAAAAGACCTGCCCGTCCCAATTGATGCAGGCAATATTCTGTCCAACGCGATTCCCGGCGGATCGCTTGAGCAGCTCATAAGCGTTGGTGCAGTCAGAATGCCGCTCGCTGCGCATTCGTCTCAGCAGCCATGGGCCATCCGCGTGATTGCCAACCGTCAATACCTCTTCGAGCAGGCCGTCGCGGACGTAACGATCCGTCAAATCAATGATCGTATTGACGGCCTTGATCGTTTGTTCACGGGAAGGTACCGCCGCAGACAGCTCCTGGGCGCGGCCGGTGCGAATCAAGTGATAAAAGCAGATGCGCTTGACACCGTGCTTGAGGGCGATTTCAAAAATCGATTCGATCTGCTCGCAATTGTTTGCAGTCATTGTAAACCGCAGGCCGGTCCGGATGCCTTGAGCAATGCAATTGGCGATCCCCTGCATGGTGTCATCGAACGCGCCCGCCCGCCCGCGAAAGCGATCATGCATCGGCTGGGGCCCATCGACGGAGATGCCCGCGTAAGAGAGATTCAGCGCGGCCAGTTTGGCGGCAGCCCGCGCGGTGATCAGGGTTCCGTTGCTGGAAAGTACGATCCGCATGCCTTTGGCGGCGGCATATTCCATCAGTTCAAACAGGTCCGTGCGAAGCAGCGGCTCCCCGCCGGAAAAGAGCAGCACCGGGCAGCCGAATGCCGCGACCTGGTCGATAAGCTGTTTAGCTTCGTTCGCAGATAACTGCTTTCCGCGGCCGCACGCATCCGAGTTGGCGTAGCAGTGAATACATCGCAAATTGCATTGCGGCGTGCAATTATAGACCACGATCGGCCTGTTGTCGCGATGCGCAGGATAACGCAGCGCATCGGAAAGCCCCTGGCGATTCGAATACAGTCTGGATATATTGATCACGACCGCTCCTGTAAAGCGTCCAGGATCCCATCGAGCGTATGAACGGAGGCCTCAATATCCGGCGCCAGCCCCATGCGTTCCAGCGATCTCGTGGTCGCCGGGCCAATCGAGACGATCTGCGGGCGGCCCGGCCGAAGCAGCCCCTGCGGAACGCTGTTGATAAAAGCGCAAGCCGTCGAATCACTGGTGAAAATAACATAGTCAATCCGGCCGGCCTCCAGGTCCTGACAAATGGCATTGACTGATTCCGCCTCCTGCCGGCGGGCAACGACATTATAGACCGAGGCATCCGTAACCTGCGCCCCGGCATTCGTAAATGCGCGCACGATATCCTTTGGCGCCACCTGCGAGCGCAAAAGCAGTATCTTCTGATCGCGCAGGTCAAACGCCGCGATCATCTCGGCCGCCATAGCTTCCGATGTGAAACTGCAGGGCACAAAATCAGCCTTCAGACCGTATTCAGCCAGCTTGTCCGCAGTGGGACGGCCTATGCAGGCGATGCGGGTAGAGGCAAAAGCGCGCGCATCCAGGCCGCTCTTATGGAGGCGGTCCAGCGTCCGAGTGATCCCATTGGCGCTGGTAAAAATGATCCAGTCGTAAGAGGACAGATTCCGCAGGCACTCGCTAACGAACGAACTGTCCGTGAGGTCGATGATGTCGATAGAGTCAAACAGAACCGGCTCAGCGCCGCAGGCGGCGAATTTCTCCGCGAACACCCGGTTGCCGGCGGCATCGCGGGTCAGCAGCACACGTTTGCCAAACAGGCGATTCTGCATAAACCAATCGGCCCGGTTCATGCCTTGTGCGGCAGTGCCGATGATAATGATCGCCGGCGCTTCAAGGCCCTCGGCCTTGCAGAGATCCGCAATGCCCGAAAGCGGGGCCTTGACGACTCTCTGTCGCGGCGAAACGGCTCGGCAAATGACACAAGCCGGCGTCTGTGCGGGTTTGCCGCTAGCCAGCAGCTTTTGAGTGATTTGGCCGATCGTTTCCATGCCCATATAGATTACCAGGGAGCCGTTAAACCTCGCCAGCCACTTCCAATCGGGTTCGTCGCCGTCCTTGCCTTGAGCCTGATGGCCCGTAACGAGGCAAACCGAGGAAGCATAGTCGCGGTTGGTCAGAAAAATACCGGCGTACTCGGCGGCCGCCAGCCCGGCGGTAACACCCGGCACGATCTCAAAAGCGATACCCGCCTCGATGCAGGCGCTGATCTCTTCGGCCGCCCTGCCGAACAGGCAAGGATCGCCGCCCTTGAGCCGCACAACCATTTTGTATTGCCGGGCTTTTTCCACGAGGAGAGCATTGATTTGCTCCTGCTCCATGGAATGGCAGCCGGACCGTTTGGCCACACTTATGCGCTCGGCATCCGGGTTTGCATGATCCAGCAGAGACGGGTTCACCAATCCATCGTAGATAATGCAGTCGGCATGCTGGACCGCGCTGAATCCTTTGACCGTGATCAACGCGGTTTCGCCGGGCCCGGCCCCAATGAAATAGATCTTTGGTGTTCTCATGATCGGCTGACACTTTCCAGGACGGCTTGGGCCCCCGCGGCCAGGAGCCTTTGCACCAGGACGTCGCACAGCTCGGTCCATGACGCCGCCGGTCCTTTAATCGTTTCCCTGATATACCGTTTTCCTTCGAGATCCGCCACAAAAGCATCGATCAATAAATCCTCTCCGTCCGTGCGCGCCAGCGCACCGATCGGCGCGCTGCAGCCCGGCTGAAGCTGTTCGAGGATCCTGCGTTCGGCGCCGACCGCACGCGCCGTCGCCTCATGATGAATGTCGGCCAGGAGCGTTTTGACCGCACTGTCGTCCTTACGGCACTGCACGGCCAACGCACCCTGCGCCGGCGCAGGAATGAATTCGCAGGGGTCGAACACAAAAGAGATCTGGGGCGTGAGGTTGAGACGTTCAAGCCCCGCGCGGGCCAGGACGATAGCATCAAAGTCACCATTTCGAACCTTCGCCAGCCGGGTCTCGACATTGCCGCGTATCGGCCGAACGACCAGATCCGGACGCAGCCGCTTAAGCTGGGCGGTGCGACGCGGGCTGGAACTGCCGACCAGGGCATCACGGTGCAATTGGCAAAGGCCGCGGATCGGCTCACCGGCAACCAAAACATCCTCAGCATACTTCCGCTCAGGAATGGCGCCGATGACTAAGCCGGGCGAAAACTGCACGGGCAGGTCTTTATAGCTGTGGACCGCGATATCCGCCTGGTCCCGAAGAACCGCCTGTTCGACCTGCGTTGTAAAAAAACCACTGCCGGCCATTTTCCACAAAGGCGAGATACGGTCCCGGTCTCCCTGGGTCGTCACCGTCACCATCTCGATCGCCAATTCAGAATGGCACGATTTCAGCGCATCGGCAACGAGTTTGGCCTGTGCCATGGCCAGAGATGACCCGCGAGTCGCGATGCGCAATATATTGGCTCTCACTGGAACCCGCGCTTTCTGTCGGGACCCAGCAGGGTCTTCCTGATGATCTCAACCGTTTCGAGCTGTTCCGAGCCCAATTCATCACGGCCGGCGGTCTTGAGGTAACTGATGGGTCCGTGCAGGACCTTACCGATCAACGAGGTTGAGAATTTCTCAAGGTCCTGCCGATCCAGGCCGGGGAAGAGCCTGCAATAACGTTCCGCTTCCAGGCAGGCCAGTTTGTTATATTCATCGACAAGCAATGCGATCACCTGGTTAACGTTGAGGCTTTCGAGCCAATTCTCAAACTCCGCAACATGATGCTCAATGATCTCCATTGCGGCCGGTATTTCACAACTGCGCTGCTTGAGATTATTCTGCACCTGAATATTCAAATCCTCCAAATTGCAGAGCTGCACGCCATTCAATTGCCCGATCGCAGGTTCGACATCGCGCGGCACCGCGATGTCAACGATCACCAGCGGCTTGGTCCGTTGACTGATGAGGTAGCCGTGCTCTGCGATGGTCAAGACCGGCTTTTCGGAAGCCGTTGAGCACAAGATCAGATCCGCCTTCGCCAGGGATTCGGAAACGTCGGCAATTGTGATCGCCTTGGCGCCCAGGCGCGCGGCCATGCCGGAGGCCGACTGCAGCGTTCTGCTGGCCACCGTCAACTCGCCGATCCCGGCGAGGACCAGGTAGTCGGCCATTAACGCCGCATTTTCGCCGGCGCCGATCATCAGCACGTGACGCCGGGCAAGCTTCATCTTCTGCTTGGCAAATTCGACCGCGGCCGAGCCGATCGAGACCGCGCCCGCGTTAATGTCGGTATTTGTCCGTACGGCCTTTGAGGCCCTGAACGCGTTATGGATCAGCCGGTGAAAAAAGTACTTCGCCGTGCGGCATTCGATCGCCTGTGTGTAAGCATCCTTGATCTGGCGGATGATCTGTGACTCACCGATCATTTGTGAGTCCAATCCCGCCGCGATGGTGAACAGGTGCTTTACCGCATCCATCCCACTCTTGCGGACCGAATACTGCCTCCAAAGCGAAGAATTGGAGCCTATCGCGCCGATCTGCTCCTTCAAAAATGACTGGACATCAAAATCATCGGCCGCATAAAGATAGATCTCGGTCCGATTACACGTACAAAGGACAAGTCCTTCGTGGGTAAGCCCCGACTGATAGATGGAATGCAGCAATGCTCTCTTCTGGGATTCCGAGAATACAAGCGGTTCCCTGTCCTTCAATGCTGTATTGTGAAAACTAATTCCATAAAACACTAGTTGCATCCGGGATATATTACTGGAAAAAGAATCTAAATTCAATCCTCAAACGAATGTACGCGTTGAATTGACAAAAAAATGCCGTCGCGTGAGCAACGGCATTTACTACAGTTGGATAGAGAGCAAAAAAGAGGCGGCTTATTTGGAACCCTGCATTTTCTGTCCTGAAACCTGCTGAGTTCCGCGGGAATTCGTCATCTCGCCGGTCAGTTTGCCGTCCTGGATCTTTCCCTTGAACTCGTTTGAAAAAGCACGGTCGCCAAAATTCATCTGATATTTGAAACTGATGCTGCCGTCTTTGCAGTCGATTTTACCAACGTCCACCCCGCCGAATAATGCGGTCATGTCCGGCATGACATACAAGAGCTGCTTGCGTTCGCCCCGGTCAGAGGTCATCGTCAATTCCCATTTGCCGACCAATTCACCATTGAGACGCTTGCCTTCAACCTGCCTTTCGCCGCGTTGAGATACAGCGGTGCCGTTGATGGCATCGCCCTGGGCCGTCAGCGAATAGGTCATTTCCATCGGGCGATCGGGATTCGTATTCTTGCGTTTGAACGTGAGCTTTCCACTATCATAGTTCACATCCGAGATCTCCCAGGTGCCCTGCTGATTGGCGCCGCTCTGCCAGTCTGCCGTTATCTTTCCATCCTTGTCTCGGCCGACCGCCAATTTGGAAACGATTTCCTGGCCCTCACGCTGACGGCGAAATTCCCAAACACCGAAAATCGCGGGCATGTCGAGCTTTGAACCCTCAAACGAAATGTCCCCGTTATCATTGGACATGGTGGCCTGCATCTTCCCATCCTTGATCGTGCCGGAAAAATTCGAGGTCATGTCCTGATCGCCAAAGCGGAACGTTTGCGAAAAACTTATTTTTTCGCCTTCCACCTTGAGGTTATCGACAAGCCGCATGCCGAAAAAACTCACCCATTGTCCCGCATAAGCTCCCCCGGCATCCTTCGAAAGCAGGAACATCGAATTCATCGGCCGGCCGTCAAATTCGGATTTCAGCAGCCAGTCACCCACGAGCGGATCCTGCGGCTCGGCAGCCAGTGCGGTGGTCATCAACAGCAGACACAGAACCCATCCTACCCTTTTTAACAACATCATCTTCCTCATTCCAAGTACCTCCTGATTAAAGTTACCGACGCACGCATCGGCTTATTTCTATCCAGAATGCTCGCATATCTGAACGCATATTGCAAGGTTTTTATACCAATCCCCCTAAATAAATGCGCGTTCGACATATTTGGCTCGGCAAATGGATTTGATTTTTTCCGGGTTCAGGCATACTTTGTGCCATGCATCACTGGCGGCCTGTCTTAAGTGATCATATCCTTCATAGACCCGGTTGGACCAA
>JAJFTK010000069.1 GCA_021372945.1 Planctomycetaceae bacterium
ATACTCCAAATCATCAGTATCTTACTTTTCGAGAAAACCACGCTCAAACAAGCACTTACGGGAGATTATTCTAATTTTAAAGAGCAACAAAACTATAACCAATTATCCTTGTTCGACTTATAATGGGACAGTACTGATTAAGAATTCAGAATTCAGAATTAGCATATTTCAGTTCGTATATGGAACCATCAAACAAATACCGTGTGGTTTGGTACGCGGCGGTCATGCTGCTGATGCTGGGTTTCGTCCTGACCGCTCAGCGTCGCCGCGTTGTTACCGTTGACAGCGGCTCCCGCCCCCTGATGGGCACGCTTGCCCGCATTGTGGTTGTGGCCAAAGACAGCGCCCGCGCCGCCGAAGCCATTGAACTGGCGTTTGACGAGATCGTCAGCCTCGAAAGGCTTATGAGCGATTTTGACCCCAATTCCCAGCTCTCTCTGGTCAACCGCCGAGCCTTCACCGAACCTGTCCCAGTCGATGACTCGCTCTTTGAGGTCCTTTCCGCCTCGATCGAATACAGCCGGCTCTCCGACGGCGCCTTCGATATCACGGTCGGCCCCGTAGTTGGGCTTTGGCGGGCCGAACGCAATACGGGCGTGCCGCCGACGCTGCAGGCACTGGAAGAAGCCCGCCGAGCCGTCGGCTGGCAGAGCCTGCTGCTTGACCCCGGGAAGAAAACCGTGCGATTCGCCAAACCCGGCATGCATCTGGACCTGGGCGGCATCGCCAAAGGCTATGCGGTGGATCGCGCACTGGAACTGCTTGGCCAATCCGGCGCCCAGGGCGCAATGGTCGATCTGGGCGGCAACATCCGCACATTCGGCGTCCCCGCGCACGGCGCAAGGCACTGGAACATCGGCCTCCAGGACCCTCGCAGGAACGAACATACACTGGCCGTACTCAATCTTGACAACCTGGCCGTCGCCACCAGCGGCGATTATCGCCGCTTCGCCGTCGTCAACGGTCAGCGCCTCAGCCATATCATAGACCCCAATACCGCCCAGTCGGCCCAGTCGGTCTCCAGCGTTACCATCATTGCCCCCAGCGCTATGCAGACCGATGCGCTTTCCACCGCGGTCACTGTTCTCGGCGATCAAAAAGGTCTTTTGCTGGTGCAATCGCTCCCCCAGGTCGAAACCATCATCATCAAGAACGGCGCTATGATCAAAAGCGCCAATGCCGCGCGTTTCATTGCCAAAACAGCCAATTGAATCTCGCAGGGGAATTTACGCACCCCATTTAAGCAATCGCCAATCGGAACCAAAACTCCCGAATTGGACTATATTATGTATCTTGATTGAATCAATAAAACATGGTAAAATGATACAATTTATAGGTTGATTATGAATCGATGGGTAACCACTTTAGCATTGATTGCGGGACTGCTGTCTGGATGCGGCAGCCAGGGACAGCCGCGCCTGAGGATCAGTTCCTATTTTGGCTCGGTCAGCGGCATGGAATGCGCCGACCCCGCCAGCCTTGGACGTCATAATTATGCCACGCCATGGTCCGAGAAAAACGGCTTGATCTATACCTGCCGCGGCGGTTTCATCGACCTGGGGCACGTCCGCGAGGCCGCGGACCGTACCGTTTACGCTGCCAATCTCATTTACAATAATGTGATGAAAGGCAAGGTCGCTTTCTCCTTTCATATCATCGAAAAAAGTGAATATCAGCTCATGCTGACGTATCCCGAGGACTGGTATGTGCGCACCGAATCCCAGCGGCAGCAGGCCGCGCGTGAACTGTCGCTCAACCTGGGTCAATACGTGGCTCACAACAGCCTGATCTGGCACGAGATCATCACATGGTACGGCTACGCCTCCACCGGCCTTTTCTCTGAACAGATCTCCTCGTTCTCGTGGGAAGATACCTACTCGGATGAGTTGGGCACCCTGCTGGCCGTCGAGGCCATGCGGCAAAGCCGGCCTTACGACCAGGCCATGACCGATGTCCTGTATAAAAAACTACGCGAGCTGGATGCCCAGCCTCCGGAGGTCACCTCCATGGCCTGTAAGCAGGTGTACGGGCACTGGTTTGAAGGGGGTTTCTATTTCTTCGTCAAGATGTACAAACGCAACTTTGATGTGGGTTTCAGGGACGGCCAGGTCACGCCCTGGCTGGTTCCGGGCGTGTGCTCCAACACCGTGGTGCCGGCGCCTTGTGTTGTTCCCAGCCTGACCGACCAGGCCCTTCAGGGGTTCAAGGCGGCGTTAACGCTCAAACCAAAAATCTTGGAGCAGTCGCACATCTACAATGCCCTTGCGGCAGATCACGGGACCGCCATTCGTCCGGACAAGGATTTTCCGCTGCTGCTGAACCATATCATGGAGCAGGCCCGTGAGAAGTACGGCTCCGGCGTGGATAAGCCGTCCTTACCGCACAGTATCGCCAGTCAAGATCGACCCAGTGGAGGACAGAGTGATTCGCTGTAAAACCCGTGTGATGAGAAGCCTTTTCTTCGCCTCGGTTACGGCCGCTTGCTTTCTTTGCTCAGCCTGTTCCGGCCCACGTGCAAGGCTCGGCTACATCCCCACAAATACCTTCGCCGTGACGTTCGCCGACCCGCAGAACATCGGCCCGCATGGCTACCGTTACAGTTTCTTTGAAAAAAGCGGCATTCTCTACACCTGCAATGGCGGACATCTCGACCTGGACCACGTCCGCGGCGCCGCCGACCAGACGCGCTACCGCATCGAACAGATCCGCAAGATGCTCACCGCAGGCCGCCAAACCCTCAACTTCTCTCTGGCCGGTGAACGATCGGAACACCGCGTCAGGCTGACCTATCCGGCCGACTGGAATACCCGCAGCGATAAACAGGCTGTCATCGACGAGATCGCCTTTTCCGCCGGACCTTACTTCGCCTATTCCGCCACCGTCTGGCACGAAATCATCACGTGGTTCGGTGCGCGATTCATGCTTATCGAGCCGGAATTCAACTCCGCCTTTTCGTGGGAAGACCTCTACTCCAATGTGCTCGGCATACATCTGGCGCTGGAGGCCCTGCACGATACCAGCCATGATTACGACCAGGCCATGACGCTGGCGATCGATCGCGCGCTCAAACGTCTCAATGTCCAGCCGCGCAGCGTTGCCATCGCCGCTTCCGACAGCGTCCGCGGTACCTGGTACACCGGCAACCTCGTGCCCGATGTCAAAATGCGCAATTTCGACATCGGTATCGACGGCTCCGTCACGCCGACCCTGGTGCCCAATATCGCGCAGTGCCCCGATCCCAAACCCGAGCCCCTGAGCGTTCTGACTCTCGATGCGCTCAGGCAATTCGGTTTCAGGATCGACTACGAAATTAAGCCCAACATGCTCAACCAGGGCGCCATCTTTCAGGCCGCCGGCCAGGACCAGATCTTGCCCGAACGTGACTTTGCCGTCATCCTCGACGCGATCAAAAAGCAGGCCGCTCAGATGGCCTACACCTTTGACGAGTAAGGCATCAAGCCGACTCCTTTACGCAACTTCGGGCCGAGCCTGCACCACCTTGCGCGGCGACGAAATTAACCATTTTTTGCTGGCAAATACAGAGATTATCGATAATATCAGTGCAACCGCGTATTCAAAACAGGAGCGAGTTATGGAGAATCATGTTCTAGTAAATGATGAGAAGCACGAAGGAAAATATGTTGCTTTTTCTTCTATCGTGGATCACACCATCGTTTCTGAAGGCGACGATCCCGAGAGTGTTATGATTTCTGCCAGAGAACAAGGACATGAAAGTCCGATGATCGTTTACATTCCAAATAAAGATATGAGGCACTGCTATTGAATGCCAATAGTTAACTTTCCATTCCTCAGTCTTTCGCCAAACGCTCCGAGACGTCCCATGCTTGTTGTCAAAATCCAAAATCCGGCCACGGGTCTTTCCCTTGATACGGCTGGAATCCTTGACACCGGGGCAGATTCATGTGCTATACCGGCATCATTTGCCAACCTTCTTGGGTATAATTTGACGCGCGGCACGCCGGTTAAGATCGGAACCGGCAACGGCCTTACGGATGCTTATACGCATATATGCCGTGTCGATGTATATGATTGGCTGCGGCTCAGGGTTGGCAACACCGAGCCCATTTACACCACCTCAGAAATTCCCATCAACTTCATGCCGAATCTGCCCTTCGTCTTGCTCGGAGTAGATAATTTTCTCGGTCAATTCGTTCTGAGCATTGATTACAGCGCTCAAATTTTCTCTATGCGGGCTTAGCCGAACGAATAGCGCAAAAAAAAGCCGATCCTTCGATCGGCTTGTTGACTCAAAACTCAAGACTCAAAACTCAAAACTATACCGCCGCTGTCTTGGCCTTTTCGGCCGCCGGGTTGCGCGGCGGCGGGGCGGTCTTGCCCCGGTAAACGATCACGCCGGTCGGGCACTTCTTCAGTGCCGTCTCTGTCGCCTCAGAAGGCTCATACCGGGTGTAATCCATCCGCGACAGGTTGTCCTTGATCGCGAACAGGTCGCTCTGCTTGGTGCAGATGCCGCAGGCGATGCAGCCCACCTTGCAGAATGCTCGCGTGTTCTTGCCGTTTTCCTTGCTGCTGCACGCCACCGTCATCATGTTCTCGTACTTATACGGCACCATCTGGATGATGAACCGCGGGCACACCTTGGCGCACGCGCCGCAGCCCGTGCAGTTATCATAGTTCACCGTCGCCAGCCCGTCGATGATGTGCATGGCGTTGAACTTGCATACGTGCGTGCAATCGCCGAAGCCCAGGCACCCGAATCCGCACGCCTGCACGTTCGGATAGGCGTTGGCAGAGATGCAGCTTGGGATCCCCTCGTATTTTGAATAAAACGTTTTGTCGTCCTTGTGCGCCCGGCAATGCACCAGCGCCCGCGCCTGGATCGTGCCGCCGGCCAGTTCATAGCTCATGATCGAGGCGATCATCGCCGCGACCTTCGAGCCGCCGGCCGTGCACCTGCCCAATAGCTCCGGGTGATGCATCACCGCCTTGGCGTACGCCGCACAGCCCGCGTAGCCGCACCCCCCGCAATCGACCCGCGGCAGGGCGAACAGGATCTGTTCCTCCTTCGGGTCGATCTCCACTTGCAGTTTGATGCTGGCGATCAGCAGCACCGTTGCGAACAGCAGCCCCAGCCCCAGCAGCAGCGCCGCCGCGGGCCACACATCCCCAAACGCCAATCCCAATATATAACTTGTCATCTCTATGTCATCCTGTAATGGTTTATTGACGATTTTCGATTGACGATCGATGAGCTGCAATCGTCAATCTTCAATCATCAATCATCACTTACTTAATCATTCCCGCAAATCCCATGAACCCCAGGGTCAAAAGGCCCGCCGTGATCAGCGTGATGGGCGCGCCCTTAAGGCACTCGGGGATATCGGCCGTCTCAAAATTTTCACGGATGCCTGCCATGATGCAGATCGCCATCAGAAAGCCTGCGCCCGCGCCGAAACTGAGCACCGTGGCCTCCAGGAAATTATCGATCTGCCACAAATTCAAAAACAGGCACAGGCCCAGGATCACGCAGTTGGTCGTGATCAGCGGCAGAAAGATGCCGAAGCTGTTATACAGAGGCGGAAAGAATTTTTTCAGGTACATCTCGACAAGCTGCACCGCTCCGGCGATCACCAAA
>JAJFTK010000028.1 GCA_021372945.1 Planctomycetaceae bacterium
ACAGAACCCAATGCAAGGTCAGAATTTGAAAAAAACAGAGCCATAGAAGCGGACAAAGAGAAAATCATAAATCTTTAGAAAAAGAAAGGCAGTTCGCCCGGAGATCATGAGTTAAAAACAAATTGCGACACAGCCTCGAAAGCTCCTGGGCCACGCGGAACCGTTCCTCACTGCGGCGAAGCGCCTCTTCGGCCTGCTTGCGCTCGGTGATATCCATGTTGACGCCCGAAAGACGCAGCGGCTTGCCCGAAGCATCCTTGAATAGCTGAAAACGTCCAAAAAGCCAGCGCAGACTGCCATCCGGCCATTGGACCCGCCATTCTCCATCCACCGGCTGGCCCGTATCAAACGCGCGATCGATCAGGGCTTTCACGGCGGCACGGTCGTCAGGGTAAACCAGTTCTTTCCAGGCGGATAGTGTCTTTGCAAACGCGCCGGGAGCCAATCCATACATCGCCTCCAATTCGTGGGTCCAGCTATTTTCGCCCGTCGCCATATTCCATTCGAAGGCGCCGATGTTTGCCGCCTGGTACGCCAGGCGAAGACTGGCTTCACTTTGCGCTAGCGCATCGGCGTCTTCCTGGCTCTTGTCGAGAGACGCATGGAGCCGTTCGGCCAGCCAGCCGGCAATCAGTCCAGTCAAAATGACCAACAGGGCGCTGACCAGTACGCCGGCATTAAACTGGGCGGAGAAATAATGTGCGGCCAGGGGACTGGCGATCACTGAAAACAGAACGGCCGGCCATCGGCCCGCGAATATGGCGACGATCATGACGGAGGGAAAGACCGTTACGAATTGTAGACCCGTCTGGGCCAGAGGCCTTAACGCATCCCGCAGCAGCAGTGCGGCCGCAACCATGGCCAGGGCAAAGGCATATCGCAAGAACGGGTTATGCAGGAACAGGACTTTATGCCTTCGTAAAAGAATATCCGCCGGCCGGGGCACATGTAAACCATCTTTGTCCGGTTTGTCAGCTTGTCTGCCAAACTTGCCCTTCTTCATCAATGACTCCGTACTTGGTAATTGCCCTTAGTGTACAACACGCACAGATGACGGAATCTGAGGAATTTACTTAAAAAAAGGATCAGGCAGTCGGTGCTTGGGATTCGCTGAAGGTGATAAGCAAAACCCTTAAACCTCAGGGGCTTGCAAACATGCAATTTACACAGAGTTCATTATCGGACCAGACAGCCATTTGGCAAAGCCACGGTCTCATAGAGAATGGAATCCGCCGCGTTAAAGCCTTTGGCGGCCAACTCTTCAGTTAACCAGGGCCGTTGCGGCGCCGATAAATAACCCGGATATTAAGCAGGCATAGGCACCAAAGAAAGAAAAGTCTCTTAATGCAGGCAAATACCAGCTTAGGAATAAAGTTTCTGCTGGCCGTCGGCCTGACAGCCACGGCATTTTCACTGTTCATCGTCTATTCGATGTGGCAGACCAACCAGCGTTTCATGGAAAAGCTCATCCACGAACAGGCAAAGCTGGCGATGGCCTTCGAATTGGCCCTGGACGAGGAATTACAGGACGAGAAGCCCTCACCGGCCCAGTATATGGCCGAAGGAACAACCTCATCCGCCTCCGCCGAACGCGTTTTTAGTCGTGTCGATCGAACGTACCGTTGCGGGATCATCCGCGCCTGCGGAGCCGAGGCGGAAAAAGTGCTGCGGAAAACGGACACGAGCATCTACCGGATTCGCAGCATCTTCGAACGCAATCCGAAACTCGAAACGGTCCAGCAGCCCGTTCGGCTTGATGACAAAATGTACCTCGCTCAATTCAGCCTGGAGCGGCCCCATACGGCCAAATCCGATGTTCACATGGTCGCTATTCCGCTGGAGACGTACAAGAGTAAACTGACCCGGCAAATCATGGAACGGTTCTCCCTCATGATGGTTGCGCTGCTCGGTCTGTTCGTGGGCGTGTGGGCGGCGTTTCAATGGCTGGTTGGCGGTCCGCTGGCGCGGATCGAGGCCTATTTCCAAAATGCCAGTGAAAACGAGAACGACTTTCGTTTTGAACCGCTGCGCGTCCGATCCCGGGATGAAATCGGCCGCCTGGCAAACAGTTTCAACCGTCTGGGCGAGAAGTTGACGGTCCTTTACCGAACCCTCGAAAGCAAGGTTCGCAAGCGCACCTTTCAGCTTCAATGGGCCAACCGCCAATTACGGCAAAAGGTGCGCCAATGCCGCCAGGCCGAAGAACAGGCTCGTGTGCTGGCGACCGAGGCCACTTCGGCCAACCGCGCCAAAAGCGAATTCCTGGCGAACATGAGCCACGAGATCCGCACCCCGATGAACGCCATCATGGGCTTTGGTGAACTTCTGGCCGTCGATGAAGCGCTTGGCGAAGAACAGCTTTCGTATGCGCGGATGATCTGCAACAGCAGCCGCAATCTGCTGACCCTGATCAATGATGTGCTGGATTATTCAAAGATGGAGGCCGGCAAGATGGAGATTCATTCGGCCGCATGCCGCATCGACGAGGTCCTCAGCGAAATCGAATCGATGCTGCGGCCGCAGGCGATCGCCAAGCAGATCACGTTTGACGTCCTGCAATGCGATTTCGTTCCCGAAACCCTTTATATCGATGCCATCCGGGTGCGCCAATGCCTCACCAATTTAATCAACAATGCCATCAAGTTCACGCACGAGGGACACGTCTTCGTGAGCCTGTCCCTGCTGAACGTGAACGATCAGCCGTACCTGCAATTTGATGTGGAAGATACCGGCATCGGCATTGCCGCCGATAAACTGGAAATGATTTTCGATTCGTTCACGCAGGCCGACGGCGCCACAACGCGCAAGTACGGCGGGACCGGGCTGGGCCTGGCCATCACCCGGCGCCTGGCCGAATTGATGGGCGGCCGCGTAAGCGTGGTCAGTGAAATCGCCAAAGGGTCGGTCTTTAGCCTGCTTCTGCCGGCCGGGGTCCAGTGGCCCGACGTCGAGACCGCCATGTGGAATAAGTATCAGATCGTCGATGAATTCAATGAAATGCCCGATACAGTGAAAGGAACCAACATGTACAATGGAAAGATCCTGGTCGCCGAAGACAATCCCTCCAACCAGAAGTTGATCACGATCCTGCTGCAAAAGATCGGATTGGAGGTCACCATCGCCGAAGACGGCGGCAAAGCGGTTGAGAAATGCGTCTCAGAAACATTCGATCTGGTCCTGATGGACATGCAAATGCCCAACATGAACGGCTACGACGCCACCCGCGAACTGAGAAAACGCGGCGTCAAGACCCCGGTGATCGCCGTCACCGCCAATGCCATGATGGGCGATGAGGATAAGTGCATCGAAGCCGGCTGCGATGGGTATATTTCCAAACCGATCGACCGCGCCAAGCTCAACGAGATCGTAGGGCAGTACCTCGCAGCGCATGTCGCCTGACGCTGCGCCGCCGCACCAGAGAAACCGCGCTTGCGATTGTTTTGCGTATCGTGAAAATTCTCTTGTGTATGTTTGGTAAAAGGTATATAGTGCGATTATGTCATTAGGCCAAATATTACGAAAAAAGCGTGAAGAGCTTGGGCTGACCCTCGATGAAGTGGCGGCGCTGACCGGCTTTTCGAAACCGTATCTATCTACCATCGAAACCGGCAAGACGCGAAATCCGCCAAGCGACCAGTTGATCGTCCGCCTGGAGGAATGTCTCAAGTTCGAAAAGGGACACCTCAAGAAGATCGCGCATATGGAACGCGCTCCGGCGGACGTTCGCAAGGAATATGAGGCGATCAGCGCGGAAAACCGCCGAATGAAGCAATTGTTAAAGGACATTGCCAATCGCAAATTGCCGGTGTCCAAGGCCGGCAAGATCGTCAGCCAGTTGGATATCGAGGCAAGTCCGCGAGCCCGCAAGAAAGACATCGCGGGCCAATTTGTCCCCGTCATCAATAAGGTTGCCGCCGGCTACCCGGCCGACTTTGACGACCTGGGCTATCCCGTCGGGATCGCCGATGACTATGTCCGATGCCCCGATCTGCACGATCCAAACGCCTTCGCGGTGCGCGTGGTCGGCGACTCGATGGAGCCCAAGTTCTCGGCAGGCGATATCGTCGTCTTCTCGCCCGGCAGCGATGTCGAAACCGGTGATGATTGCTTTATCCGGCTAAAGGAGCCCCATGAGGCCACATTCAAACGCGTCTTCTTTGAAAAAGGCAAACAGGTCCGCCTCCAGCCGCGAAACGAGGTCTTTGCTCCCATCACTGTCAAATCCGACCGCCTCGACGGCATCTACCGCGCCGTCATCCACTATAAACATCTATAAAAACCTGACTCTCAACAGAAAGATCAAAAGCCTCCGAGACTCGAGGCTTTTTTTGTTCCAGCATCTTTCAAGATCGAGAGATTGTGGTCATTCACGCTTAGCATCTATGAGCATTATTCATTCTCCTCCAAAAGTTCTGCGTCGGCCAGATCCTTTTTGCGGCCGAGCGTCTTTTTGTTGAGAATGAATTCTTCCTTACCAAGGAACGAAACCGGTATTCCGCCAATTTGACCTTTTAGACATCCCCGCACAGCCTGTTCCCAGTTTAGACCTGTCAACGAGGTTAAAAAATCAATTCTTACGGGCGGAAATCCAAGCTGAATAACACGGTCTAATTCTGTCAAATCCTTGTCCTGCAGATTCACGGAGCCAAACCCGAATTCACGCAGTGCGGCCAAAATGCGTTGCGCATTTTCAAATTCGGGTTTCACGTAAAGGTCTAGATCACCCGTGAAACGAGGTGAACCATGCAGGGCTAGCGCGTAGGCTCTCGATAAGATAATCAACTTTGTGAGAGTTTAACAACGCGAGCAACTCTTTGAAGTCGTTGGGGATAGTTATCTCCATACACCTGCCTTCGATAGAATTCGACAGCCGCCAACCGCTCTTCGGGCGTACGGCTCAGCCAATATTGGAGGTTTTGACGAATCTCATTATGGGACCGCAGATCGCTCTTTGTAACCACCTTTTCCATAGCGTTCATTATACCAAAGAAGCTTGTAATTGCAAAGATTCGACCATTCCAAACCAGGTTACGGCGGGCATTTGGCACAGACTGAGCGGAAGAGCATGGTGCTCAGGTACCGGTCGCCGCGGTCGCAAATGATGGTAACGATCGTGCCGGAACGCATTTGCTTCGAAAGCCGCACTGCCGCCGCGACGTTGGCCCCGCTCGATACTCCGGCGAAAACGCCCTCTTCGACCGCCAGCCGCCGGGTCATATCAAACGCTTCTTCGTCATTCATCGAGACGATCCCGTCCAGCCGTGACCGCTCCAGGATCTGCGGCACAATGGCCTCGGACATGTTCTTAAGTCCCTGGATGGCGTGACCGGGAACCGGTTCGACGCCGACGACCTTCACGGCGGCGGATTGTTCTTTTAGGTAGCGGCTGATGCCCATCAGTGTGCCTGTCGTACCCATTCCTGTGACAAAAACATCCAACTTGCCGCCGGTCTGCTGCCAGATCTCAGGGGCGGTCGATTCGTAATGTGCCTGCGGATTGGCCGCGTTATCAAACTGGTTCGGCATGAAATACCGCTCCGAATGTTCCGCGAGCATCTGGTGTGCCTTGCGGATGGCCCCATCGGTGCCCTCCTTGGCGGGTGTGACGACCACATCGGCCCCGAATGCCTCAAGGATATGCTGCCGCTCCGAACTCACGCAGCCCGGCAGCGTAAGAGTGACCTTAAAGCCCTTGGCCGCGCCGATCATGGCCAGCGCGATGCCCGTGTTGCCGGAGGTGGGCTCGAGGATGGTCTTGCCGGCGGTCAAAAGGCCTTCGCGCTCCGCGCGGGCGATCATCCACAGCGCGGTACGGTCCTTGATCGATCCGCCGGGGTTGTTGCCCTCCAGCTTGGCCAGGATCCGCACGTTCGGGTTCGGATTGACCCGCCGAAGCTCGACCATCGGAGTATTCCCGATCGCCGACAAAATTGTCTTTTTCTCCGCATTCATAGTAAACTTCTCTTTCAGATATGTGCTTGTCGGAATTGATGAATATGCTAAAATAGCGGTTTTGAATTGTCGAGAGAAATTTAAGGAATAAAAAGTGCAGTCAGATGAATCAGAACTGAAAAATACGCCGGAGCGGATGGATTTTATTCGCCAGATCGTGGCCGAGGACATGAAGACGGGCAAGTGGAACGGGCGTGTGCATACGCGTTTTCCGCCGGAACCCAACGGCTATCTGCATATCGGGCACGCCAAGAGCATCTGCCTCAATTACGGCATCGCCGCCGAGTTTGGAGGCAAGTTCAACCTGCGGTTTGATGATACAAACCCTGCAAAGGAGGAGCAGGAGTACGTGGATTCGATCATCGCCGATGTCAAATGGCTCGGGGCCCAGTGGGAAGACCGGCTGTTCTATGCGTCCGACTATTTTCATCAAATGTACGATGGAGCGATCGAGCTCATTAAGAAGGGGCTGGCGTACGTGTGCGATCTGACGGCGGACCAAACGCGTCAATACCGCGGCACGCTGACCGAGCCCGGCCAAAACAGTCCCTATCGCGATCGCAGCGTTGAGGAAAATCTTGACCTGTTCACGCGGATGAAGAACGGCGAGTTTCCGGATGGCTCAAAGACGCTCAAGGCCAAGATCGATATGGTGAACCCGAACATCAACCTGCGCGACCCGGTAATGTACCGCATCCTGCACGCCGGTCACCACCGACAGGGAGACGAGTGGTGCGTCTATCCGATGTACGACTGGGCGCATGGGATCGAGGACTCGATCGAGGGCATCACGCATTCGATCTGCACGCTGGAATTTGAAAATCATCGCCCGCTCTACGACTGGTTTTTGGAGCAGCTTGAATGGTACCACCCGCAGCAGATCGAATTCGCGCGGCTGAATCTGACCTACACAGTGATGAGCAAGCGAAAGCTCTTGCAGCTCGTTAAAGAAAAACATGTCAGCGGCTGGGATGACCCGCGGATGCCGACGATCTGCGGGCTGCGGAGACGCGGATTCTCGCCGGAGGCGATCCGCCAGTTCTGCAAGGTAATCGGCGTGAACAAATTTAACAGCACGGTTGACTACGCGCTGCTGGAGCATTGCCTGCGCGACCACCTGAACGCGACGAGCCCGCGCGTGATGGCCGTGCTCAATCCGCTTAGGGTCGTGATCACCAACTACCCAGATGGACAGGTTGAGGAAATGAACGCGGTCAATAATCCGGAAGACGCCGCCGCCGGAACGCGCAAGGTCCCCTTCTCGGGGACGCTGTACATCGAGCGCGATGACTTTATGGAAGAGCCGCCCAAGAAATTCTTCCGGCTCGCGCCCGGGCGCGAGGTGCGGCTGCGCTATGCGTATTTTGTGACGTGCACGGACGTGGTCAAGAATGCTGCCGGCGAGATCACGGAGCTGCATTGCACGTACGACCCCGCCACCCGCGGCGGAGATGCCCCCGATGGACGCAAGGTCAAGGCGACGCTGCACTGGGTCAGCGCCGAGCATGCACTGGATGCCGAGGTGCGGCTGTATGAGCAGCTTTTCACGAAAGAAAACCCCGACGAGGTCGAAGAAGGCAAGACCTTCCTGGATAACCTGAACCCCGATTCTCTCAGCATCATAAAGGGTTGCAAGGTCGAGCCTTCACTGAAAGACACCAAGCCCCTGGACCGCTGGCAATTCGAGCGGATGGGCTACTTCTGCACCGATTACGACAGCACCGCCAACAAGCTGGTCTTCAATAAGACGGTCGGCCTCAAGGACACCTGGGCCAAAATCCAAAGCAAAGAACGGTAGACAGCCGCTCTCACTTAGTGCAGCCGAAGCATCATGCTTCGGAATAAAACCAATGACGAAGCAGCAATCGAATCCGTGTTGAAAAAAAGGGAAGACAAAGGATTTCGCGTTGTTTTTTATAAACATTCCGTATATTTCTGGCGCAAATGGAGCTTTAGCCCTATAAGATTTCGAGTATTGCAGTCGCTATTTGAATTTATGTTGTTTTTTTTCAACGCGACCAATTAAAAAAATCGGAACAACTCGCATTTGGCTATTTTCGTGATGCGCTATTTCATTTAGAAACAACGGTTTACAGCAGCACAGAACATTGGCAGCCGCTTCGCACCTTTCATGGCACAATCATTGCTTAGATATATGCTCATCATGTAATCATTCCGCGAAGCGGAAGAGGGTGGTGAGTTCGGGCTGGGTCAGAGGAGCCAGCCCCTTTTTTTTGCGCCTATCGCGGCAAGCTGCTCACTTTTTCATCTTCCGATTTGGCCCCGAGACAGCAAATATCACGTGCGTTTGGCGTCTGCTCCTACTATAATCCGCCGCATGGATGACGTACTTTACCGGATCATTGATGCCAACTTCAACCGCGGCCGCGAGGCTCTGCGGGTCATGGAGGAATACTGCCGGTTCGCCCTCAACGACGCCGGCCTGAGCGCGCGGGCCAAACAGATCCGTCACCGGCTGTGTGAAGCGATCGGCCGATTTGACGCACTCAAGCTCCTATGCAGCCGCGATACCGCCGGCGACGTCGGCAGACAGATGACCGTCGAAGGTCAGCTCCGGCGGATGAGCCTTCAGGATTGTTTCACGGCGGGCGCAAAGCGTGCCTCCGAGGCCCTGCGTGCCCTGGCCGAAGCAAGCCAGACCGTTGATCCTTCGGTTTCTACCATCATGGAACAGCTTCGCTTCGATGTTTACGCCCTTGAGAAGGATACCGCGCTGCGGGCCTTGGGACACGCAAAACTGGAGAAAATGCGGCTTTATGTGCTCATCAACGCCGGCGAGGATATTGGCGACAGCTTCGCGCTGCAACTTGCGTCCCAATGTCTGGCCGGCGGCGCCGATTGCCTGCAGCTCAGAGCCAAAAATATGACCGATAAGCGCCTGCTCGCGCTGGCAAAGGAGTTTACCGCCCTGTGCCGTCAGCACGCCGCCATCAGCATCATCAATGACAGACCGGATATCGCCGTGCTTTCGGATGCCGATGGTGTTCACCTGGGACAGGACGATATGCCCGTGGCGGATGCCAGGCTGCTGACCAAACGCCTGCTGATTGTCGGGGTCAGTACGCACAATCCGCAGGAACTGGAGCAGGCTATCGCCTCGGGCTGCGATTACGTGGGAGTGGGGCCTGCGTTCGCCAGCCCTACCAAACCGCACGTTCAAACCGCCGGCCCAGGCTACCTCAGCGCTGCGGCAAAGAGGCTCGAAGGCACGGGCCTCTTTGGGGTGGCGATCGGCGGCATCGATCAAACCAACGTTCGGCAGGTATTGGAGACGGGAATCAAGCATGTGGCGGTAAGTTCCTGCATCAGCCGCTGCAATTCAGCCGAGGCGTATTGCAGGGCATTGAAGACCGAAATCCGGAAATTCTGAGCAGGCGGCTGAGCTGTTCGCCCTATCTCTTTTTGAGCTTGAAAACAAGGACTTTTAAGGTTTTCACCAAGATATTCACAATTGGCAGGGTTGATTTTATATCGCAAAACGAATTCACAGCAGGACGCCATTTATACCAACCAGTCGGCATACTTAAGAGCAGCTTATTTTTGGCCGCCGTAAACTCCTGTAAACATTACACTTACAATAGGAGTATTTCCGGTATTATAAATAAATAGAAAATCTGGACTCTCACAACCTCGTCTAGATAAGTTAGTTACAGATAGCCAATATGTACAAAGTTAGAATGCCAACCAGTTTTTAACAAGTTTTCCACAAACGTGAGAAATCAGAATTCGTAATCCAAACGCCTATTATTGTTTTTAGCAGAATAGTGAAAAAAGACTGGGCCTTTCGGTGTATTCGACGGCAAGAACAGGTTCTATAATGCGTTAGACATCCAGTTCAAGCGAGCCGAAAACAGGAGTTGCTATGAAACCAAAAAGGTTAAAGGACTATTTACAGGACAAGCAGTTCGCGGTCGTGGCCGAGTTGACAGGCGGCCCCGGTTATAATTTTGCTCCGATCGAGAAATTCCTATCCGCTTACCGCCAGGACAAGAACTCCATACCGCAAGGTTTTTATTTCGCCGGAGTGACGTTCCCGCAGAATCCCGGCGGCGTGGCGAACATCGACCCATCGGATGTGCTGGCGGTAATGGAACCCAAGGGGCTGCTGGAGGGGCTGGATTTTATCCCGCACCTAAGCTGCAAGGACCTTAACGCCGATGGGCTAACCAGTACGCTTGTTGGATACCGGCAGCGCGGCGTGGAATCGATCCTGGCGCTGACGGGGGACAAGCCGACCACCGCGCAAGGGGTTTTCGAAGTGGAAAGCATCGGGCTGCTGTCGCTGATCCGCAAGATGAACGCGCAATCCATCATGGCGGGCAAGCCGGGGCAGTTGGACAAGGCCCCGCGCTTCTTCGCGGGGGCGGCGGTGTCGCCATTTAAGTACACAGAAGCATCGTTGATGCAGCAGTATTATAAGATGGACAAGAAGGTCGCCGAAGGGGCGCAGTTCCTGATCACGCAGGTGGGATGGGACTGGAGAAAGTCGCTGGAGCTGATGCAGTACATGAAGGAGAATCATATCGACATCCCCGTGCTTGGCAACGTCTATTGGCTGACGACGCAGAACCCGGCGCCGCGGCTGATGCACGATATCAAGCTGCCGGGGTGCTTCGTCAGCGACGCCCTTCTTGCCAAGCTGCAATCGGAGAGCGTGGAAGAACATATCGAGCGGGCGGCCCAGCAGACGGCGATGTACAAGGCGATGGGGTACGCGGGCGTTGATGTTGGCGGGGTGCACGATTACGGTACATTTGTCAAGATCCTGAAGCGCGCCGTCGAGATCGGGGCGGATTGGGCACAGTACAAGGACAATCTCTATTGGCCGGCGGACAAGGCGTTTTACCTGTATGACGAGTCGGGACGGCAGAATGCCCTTTCGACTACCTCGCGCAAATTCCGCGAGCGGTTCTTCGATTTCATGCACAGGGCGATCCTGGACCCCAAGTATGCGGGGTTTAAGTGTTTTCGAAAGACGCTCAAGCTGGTGCGAGCCGACAAAGAAACGTGCTGGACGCACAAGGCTTTTAACGCGATCGAAAAGGGATTCAAGTATTGCGCGTTCGATTGCCAGGAATGCGGGGATTGCTACTTGCCGGAGAACTTCGGATATTGTACCATCGGCGGGTGCGAAAAAGGGCTGGATAATGCGCCGTGCGGCGATGCGACGGTTGACGGCAAGTGCGGCAATAACCTGGAGCGGGTCTGCATCGGCGAATTGATTTATTCGTCGGCTTCGGCCAAAAGCGGCGGACGCGACACGCTGCACAAGATGATCAACCGGCCGCGGATTGCCCGGTTGGAGCACACCAGCTCACTGGTGAACTATTTATTTGGAAGGGACCATACGATGACTACGCCGCTGATCGGGATCGGCGAATCGATCCACGCCTCGATCCCCAAGACGGGGCAGGTGATGAAGGAACTGCACGCACTGGGGCCGGAGGCTTATACCAAGCCGAGCGGGCCGTTGGATTATGTCCGCGCGATGATCGAAGAGCAGGCCGACGAGGGCGCCGCCTACATTGCGGTGAACCTGGACGCCTTCGGTGAAAGCGATCCGCAGCAGGCGGTCGGGATGATGATCGAATATACGCGCCTCGTGCGTAAGTGGGGCAAGGGCGTGCCGATCTGTGTCGATAGCAGCAACGACGATGTGCTGATTGCGGGATTGAAGGAATGGTACAACACCGACCAGGCGGTCAAGCCCCCCCTGCTGAACTCCATCAAGATCTACACGGCAGATAAGATGATGCCGCTAAAGAAGACGTACGATTTTTCGTTCATTGGACTTTTGGTGAGCGAAGATAAGCCGACAGGGCCTGGCGGGTCGCACTCGGTGGACGAGTTGTTCAGTATTGCCCGGCGGCTCTACGACAAGGCGATGCAGTACGGGTTCAAGGCCGGCGAGATATTCTTCGACTCGACGGTGTTCCCGATCGCGATCGATATGCCGATGGAGCCGGGCGTGCCGGGATATACGTACCGCGCGTTCGAGACGATCAAGCGGATCAAGAACGACCCGCAGATGAAGGGCTGTCATTTCTCGCTGGGCGTGAGCAATTCGTGCCGAGACCTGCCGGGACGCAAGATCGGCATCTGCCGGGCGTACGTGGCCAAGGCGATGGAGTACGGGCTCGATGCGGGGATCGTCAATGTCGCGCATCATTACGGCGAAAAGCCCGCGGATGCGGAGTTGGTGCAATTGATCGATGCGTACGCGAAATTGGACGGCTCGCCGGAACGCCTTAACGACGCCATGACCCTGATGGGCCAGTTCTGTGCCTCTTGCCGGAAGTAAATCTCTGCCGCAGAGAACACAGAGAACTTAGAGGTAAATAGTTTTTAGACACGGACCCTCCTTCGCTGAAGTTGCAGAGGGCGGGTTAATACTGATTTGCACTGATTCAAGTTGTCAAAGGGCAGGCTACGGCCTGCCTTTTTTGTTGCACAGAGCACGTTTTATTCCGGATTGGCGATTGACAATGTAGGCAAAAGTCATATCATTAGTCTTAGTTATTTGGGAATGTGGATGGGAATGTCGAGGGAGAATGACTGTGAGATCGTTAACATTTGTCTTGGCACTATTCTGGATTTCGGCAGCCGGGCAGTGCCAGATAGAAGTCAGTATTTCAGTTGGCGATATTGTTACCAAAATGACGGGGGATGACCTTTGCGTCGAACACATTGATATAATGCCCGCGGCCAGCGGCAAGACAATCAATGCGGAGGCAGACAAAGAGATTGCCGAAAACGAACTGAAGGATTTGAGCTTCCAGGAACTGCTGCGTCTGGGCAACGGCGGAGATTTCCGGGCGCAGTATTTTCTTGGTTGCTGCTATGACGTGGGTTATCAGACAAGGCCGGACCGTGGCAAGGCACTAAACTGGTATCGGCAGGCGGCACAGCAAGGCTATGCGGAAGCGCAATACGTGATGGGGCGGGCTCAGCTTGGCAACCGTGCCGCGGCGGCACAGTGGTATTTGAAGGCGGCACAAGCGGGACATACGAAGGCTCAATGCAGAATCGCCTATCACTATAAATTCGGCGAAGGCATGGAACAGAACTACCATGAGGCGTTAGGATGGTACCAGAAGGCACTGCAGAACGATTCGGCCGAGGCGATGGTTAATATTGGCAACATGTATTATGCCGGGACAGGGATAGAGCGGGATTATCTGAAAGCATTTCAATGTTTCAGGGCGTGCCTGAACCGAGTCAATTTTTTCCAGCCCTATCTTTGCTACCGTTTGGGCTACATGTATGAAAAAGGACTTGGCATCGATGAGAATTACGAAACAGCACTTAAACTGTACCGGGCGGCCGCCGACAGCAATGATATCGGCAGTAACATGATTTTTTCATCGCATGCATGTCACCGGATTGCGATCTTATACGAACAAGGTTTGGGAGTTGAAGCCAACGCGCAAGAGGCGGCAAAATGGGCGCGTATGGCCGATGCGAAGGGATATAGCCCATCCCAGTCGACCGAACAGCCAGCGCCGTCCACGAGCATTGCGGCATTCGAAGAAGCAAATGGACCTGAAGACAAAGCGGCGTCAACTGATGCGGAGGCGCAATTTCAGCTTGCCGAAAGCTACTTTCTGACAGGAGACGAGGCGAATCTCAAGAAAGCCGTAGAGCTCTTCTTGAAGGCCGCTGAGCAGGGACATGCCGAAGCTCAGTGCAGACTGGGGCTTGTTTACTCGTTCGGTATGGGGGTGGAAGAAAACCAGGCGGAAGCATTTAAATGGACGCTCAAGTCGGCCGAGCAGGGTTTTGAAGGCGCTATGTCCAGCATCGCGGACATGTACTACAGCGGGCATGGCACGGAACGCGATTACCCGGCGGCGATGAAGTGGGCGATGAAAGCGGCCGACAATGGAGATCGCACTATTTATCCTTTGATCGGGCTTATGTATGCCAAAGGCGACGGGGTGGAAAAAAGCAAAGACATCGCTGCCGAGTGGCTGATGAGAGCGGCCGAAAGCGGCACGACATGGGGGCTGTACGGTATGGGGCTGGTCTATATGCTGGGGCGGGGGCTGGAGAAGGATCCGGCGGAGGGTCTGCGGTGGATTACCAAGGCAGCTGAGGCTGGCAACGCACAAGCCGCATATTATGTCGGGACGGCGTACATGCAGGGCCTGGGAGTCGACAAGGACGCCCGGAAAGCCTACGAATGGTTCAACCGATCAATCGAGGAGGGGCACGCCGTGCCCGGTACATACTACAGGATGGCGCTGCTGTGCCGCGACGGCGTGGTGGCGAAGAAGGACATGGCTGAGGCCTATAAGTGGCTTATGCTGGCATCACGGCCCACTAATTTTCCTAAATTTACACCTGACTATCACCTTTTGAAAAAAGCCGATTCAAAAAGTGAATTGGACGATGCCGCGCTGGAGCAAATGAGCGGGCTTTCGGTTCCAGAACTGGTGGGTGTAATGAAGGAAGTCAGCGATAGAATGACGCCTGAACAGGTCAGGGCGGCACAAACCCGGTTCAAGCTGTTCATCAAAAGCAATGAACGTAAGAGCCGCGAAATAATCAAACGGATCAACTCCGGTGAATTCAAACCAAATAACCTATAATGAAGGGGGAAAGCTCAGACAAGCAAAGCTTGAACTCTAAACGGAAAACTGCCAGCATAATCGAAGCGGACGAGGCGGCCGTGTTCCCATGCGGGATTTGCTTGACAAATCTTTTGGTTGTCGGTAAAAGGGTGGGAGTTGTGGAGTTGACAGGGCCAATATAGCTTTAAAATAGGAGATGTGAACGATGGACGAAAACACGAACAACCCGAATGTCAATCCGAATATGCCGCCTGAAACCCCGCCGCCATCGGGAGGGACACCGCCGCAGTCAACCTTCGGCGCTGGGCCGACCTCCGCGCAGCCGGCACCCATAGCGCCGCCATCCTCAGAAGAGAAAACGCTGGCCCTGCTGTGCCATCTGCTGGGACTATTTACCAGCTTCGTAGGACCGCTGATCCTGTGGCTGATCAAGAAGGATGAGAGCAAATTCGTGGATGACCAGGGCAAGGAGGCGCTGAACTTCCAGATTACCGTGCTGATCGCGTCGCTGATCGCATCGCTGCTGACATTTATCTGCATCGGCTTCCTGCTGCTTCCAGCCATCGGAATCGCGGATATCGTCTTCTGCATCCTGGCGGCCATCGCGGCCAATAAGGGCGAGGCCTACCGGTATCCGGCGACGATCAGGCTTATCAAATAACAGTTATTGGTCAACAGCCATCCGTTATCAGAAAGGCGTATTGTTCCGTGCAGAACGGGCAGGACGCCTTTTTTTGCTGGTTCGCACAAGCCTGATACCCCCTCCCCGGCTGCGCCTGTACTCCCCCTTGCCGGGGGGAGAGTTTTTGAAAGCCATGCCGCTTGTAAACGGGGCTGGTTATGCTATGATGTTTTGCTTATGGCCAAGGATAAGTCACAAAACGCGACCGGCCCGGTGGCGACCAACAAGAAGGCCCGGCATAATTTCGAGCTGGTCGAGGTGGTCGAAGCCGGCATGGCCCTGCTCGGCACTGAGGTCAAGAGCCTGCGCGACAAGCAGTGCGACCTCGAGGGCAGCTATGCGCGGCTGACGGATGACGAAATCTGGCTGGTGGGGGCCAAGATCGCGCCATATGAGCGCGGCGGCTATGTGAACCATGACCCGCTGCGCAAGCGAAAGCTGCTGCTGCATAAGAACCAGATCCGCAAGATCCGCACGAAGCTGGAGCAGCGGGGATTTACGCTGGTGCCGATAAAGATCTATTTTAACGAGCGGGGCAAGGCGAAGATCGAACTGGCGCTGGCAACGGGCAAGAAGCTGCATGATAAGCGGCAGGCCATCCAGGAAAAGCAGGCGAAGCGCGATATCAGTCGAGATATGAAACGCTACAAATAAACTGAAACCACAGATTTCGCAGATGACACAGATTGGTTTTAAATTCAAAAATCATAATCTGTGAAATCGGTGTAATCGGTGGTTTCCATTACGGAGCAGATATGGCAGAGGACAAACAGGAAAAGAAGATTATTATTGATGAGGACTGGAAGGTGCAGGCGCAGAAAGAAAGGGAGACGCTGAAGCAGCAGGAGGAAGAGGCGGCCAACCAGGCCGCTCACGAGATGCCGCCGGCGGACTTCATGGGGCTGGTGAGCATGCTGGCGACACAGGCGTTCTATGCGCTGGGACTGATCCGGCCGGAGGACCAGAAGGATCAGCACATTGAGCCCGATTTTGTCATGGCCAAATTCCACATCGATATGCTGACGGTGCTGGAAGAGAAGACCAAAGGCAATCTGAACGCCGACGAGGCGCAGGTCCTTAAGAGTTCGCTGGACCAGCTTCGGATGCTATTTGTGCAGTTGTCGAGCAAGGTATGAGCTAAAAAGCCCGAAGCGTGAGCGCCGGGATAACCCCGAAGGGACCCGCCTGCAAATCTGCGCTTGGGGCTGCCGGCTGAATTGGTGAAATATGGCCAACATCCTGAAAATGATCATCGAGGACAAGCGCAAGGAACTCGAGCAGCGCAAAGAGCAGCAGCCGATCGAACTGGTCAAGGACCGCACTGCCGGCCTGCGCAAATGCCGCAACTTTTACTTGGCCGTCACCAAGCCCAGCCGCCGCGGGGTCAATGTCATCGCAGAGGTGAAGAAAGCGTCGCCGTCGGCGGGTGTGATACGGGGGGATTTTGACCCGGTGGCGATCGCGCAGACGTATGAGCGGTGCGGGGCCGACGCCATCAGCGTGCTGACGGATGAGAAGTATTTTCAGGGCAAGCTGGAGTACCTGACGGCGGTGAAGGAGGCGGTGAGCGTGCCGGTGCTGCGAAAGGACTTTATCATCGACCCCTACCAGGTCTATGAGGCGCGGGCGGCAGGCGCTGACGCCATCCTCCTGATCGCCGAGGCGCTCAATGCCGCCGAGATGATGGACCTGCTCATCCTGGCCACCGAATTGACGCTCACCTCGCTGATCGAGGTGCATGACGCCGATACGCTCCTGCAGGTGCGAAGCCTGCTCGGCTTTCCGCAAAAACACTACAGTGTGCTGGGCATCAACAACCGCGACCTTGCGACGATGAAGGTCGATGTGAATACGACGGGCCGGCTGGCCGACCTGGTCGAGAACCGCCGCGAACTGATCTCCGAGAGCGGCATCCGCACGCGGGCGGACGTGGAGAAGCTGATTCGGCTGGGTGTTGGGGGCGTTCTGATCGGCCAGACGCTCTGCGAAAGCGAAAGCATCGAATCGAAATTCAACGAGTTATTTGAACCGGGCAGACGCTGATGGAATGGTTTTGGCTGCTGGTGGCCGGACTGGGGACGGGAGTGTTCGGCGGGATGCTCGGCGTGGGCGGCTCGGTGGTGATGATCCCGGCGATGACGCTGCTGTATGGGGAAAATCAGCACCTCTACCAGGCGGCGGCGATGATCTGCAATTTTTTCGTCTCAGCAGCGGCGATCATTGCGCATCGAAAAGCGGAAGTCTTCAATCCGAACGTGCTCAAGTGGATGATCCCGACGGCCATGCTGGGCACGATCGGCGGCGTGGCCCTGAGCAACATCCGCCTCTTCCAGGGACATAACAGCTACATGCTGGCGCGGGTCTTCGGGGCCTTCCTCATCTATGTCTGCATCTACAACGCACGGCGGCTGTATCGGTCGATATTCTGCAACGATACCCTCGCGGCGTCAGACTATGCCGCTGAGAAGGTGCCTCTCTATGCGGCGCCTTCCGGCGTGCTGACCGGTCTTGCGGCGGGGCTCTTGGGCATCGGCGCCGGCACTGTGGCTACGCCGCTGCAGCAGCTTACGCTCAAGCTGCCCTTGCGCAATGCGATGAGTAACTCGGCCGCCATCATCGTGAGCATTTCCTGGCTTGGGGCCATCTATAAGAACGCGACCCTGGCGCAACACGGAATCATGGTTAAGGAGTCGCTGTATCTGGCTGCCCTGTTGATGCCCGGCTCCATCATCGGCGGCTATCTCGGCGGAAGACTCATGCACATCCTGCCGCGCAATATCATCCGCAGCTTATTCATCGCACTGTGCGTGCTGGCCGCGATCAAGCTGCTGACGGTGCATTAGAAGCCAAAGATGCACAGATCCCGATCAAGTGCATTTATCCAGCGTGTTAAGGCCGGGTGCTCTGTCGTTCGCAGCCTTCCAGGGGCACGAAGTACAATTCGAATTTGGCATTCAAGGGATCGATGCCGAAGGACTTGAGCCGCATGTGCATGTCTTCTTCGCGTGGATCAATATCCAAGTTAAACGCCTCCAGTTGGTCAAGGCTTTCGGTCAGAATCAATTTTTGGCTGACCGCCTCAACGATGTAAAGAGTGCCGCGCACTCCCGGGGCGCGGTAGGTTAGTTTATATCCGCCGCCGACATAGTACTGCTGTTTAGGAATGCCATTGTCATGAAATGCGGCGTTTGGGCCTGTTGAGGCGCATCCGCCTATGAAGATTGCCGCCACTGTAATTGTAAGTACTGCTGTTTTCATTCTTTTTCTCCATTAGACTTGTTTATTGCTGCGCGGCAGGCGTGTTTTGGATGGCGGCAGTAAGGATGAGGAACGTTGTGGTATCCCGTCCCTGGGCGGCGCCGGCAATGATGGGTTTGCCCGGCTCGGCAGTCACGCTGCTTTCCCATTGGTATGAAAAGGTATTCGGCGGCGCCGTCTTGTCTTCACTCGGTAAAACGCCGGATTCCGAATACGCGAAAAAGAAGCTCATCAGGGTTTCGCTCTTGACCGCTGGGACAACCGTGAATGTTACGCCGGCGTTGTACGCATCGAACCTCACATCGGTCGTCGTCTGCGGTCCCTGCGGTGTTGCCCTTGTACTCGTGGATTCCTTCTTGAGATAGAACGTATCCTTGTTTTCCGCCTTCGATTCCCTGTTGTGGCGGGCCGCGACCTTCGCCCCGGAAACCACTTGGGCCTTTTCTTCATCCTTGAGGCACCATAGGATCTTGAGCGGGCTAATGCCATCCGGGGCCTGCCCGATGGGGTTGACCCCGGATTCCGTCCGTTCGATACGCGAACCACAAATGCCTCCACCAGAATCGAGGTGTTTTCATAGGGGTCGGGCGCCTTGGGCGCCGCTTCAGCCGCCAGGCAATAGGACGCAGGCAAAGCGAACAAAATCACGAATACAAACAGATGTGACAAACGACTCATACGCTTCTCCTTTCTATCTGCAGCAAGGTCTTTTATGTATTAGACACATTCAGACGGAGTTTGTCACAAACTTTTTGGGTAATTTTTAAAAACACCTGCGGACGGAACAAAATAAGACTAGCGCCGCGCACCGGGATCGACAGCGCAGGCTGGGAAGCTTGCGTTACATTAACAGCGCGGGCTGGTCCTTCTACGCTAAAGCTGCGCAGGATAAAAGCTGCGTTACTTTACCACTTCCACCGAGGTAATCTCGATGGGGTCGAGCGGGACATCATCGTAATGGCCCTTGCGGCCGGTCTTGACGGAGGCGATGGCATCGACGACATCCATTCCTTCGATGACGCGGCCAAAGACCGCATAGCCGATCTGCTGCGGCGAGGGGCCCTTGTAATCCAGGAAATCGTTGTCCTTGTGATTGATGAAGAACTGATTGGTGGCGCTGTCGGGGTCGGAGGTGCGTGCCATGGCGATCGTGCCGCGTTCGTTCTTCAGTTTGTTGGCGGCCTCGTTGATAATGGGCAGATGCGCGCCGGGCTTGGGCCGGAGGTCTTTGGTCATACCGCCGCCCTGGATCATAAAATCGCGAATGACGCGATGAAAGATCGTACCACTATAAAAATTGTCTTGCACATACTCGAGGAAATTTTTCACCGTAAGGGGAGCGGCCTCATCCTCCAATTCGACCAGCAGCTCGCCCTTGCTTGTTTTCATCTGAACTTTTGTTTTCGCCATCATAGCCCCTTCACAAGTTTGTTGATCATGGAGTAATCACGCTGACTGATTCGATCACTATAGGCTGCACGGGCACGTTGCCGTGCGGTCCGACGTTTTTCGTTGGCACCCTCACGATGGCGTCGGCCACGCTCATCCCTTCGATCACCCTGCCGAAAACCGCGTATCCGGGTCGGGCTTTGCCCCCATAATTCAGTTGTGCATTATCCGCCACGTTAATAAAGAACTGGCACGTGGCCGTGTCCGGCGGATTCAGGCGGGCCATCGCGATCGTGCCCCGATCATTCTTGAGACCATTGGACGCCTCGTTCTTGATCGGCGCCTGCGTGGGCTTTTCCTGCATGTCGGCGGTCATGCCGCCGCCCTGGATCATAAAGCCGGGAATGACGCGATGAAAGATGGTGCTGTTGTAAAATCCGCTCTCGACATAGGCGAGAAAATTCTTGACGGTAATCGGGGCCTTGTCCGGCAGCAGCTCAATTTTGATCTCGCCCATCGAGGTTTTGACGCTGACGATGGGATTTGCAGCAGGCTTTGCCGGCGAGGACGTTTGAGCGGAGGACGTCAGTTTCTTGATGAGGGCCGTCTCGGCGGGGTCGTAAGGGCTGCCGTCCGGGCGGAAGACCTCGTGGAACCAGACCTTCGGTTCAGTGGTGTACGGTTTGTCCCAGGTTTCCCATGGATAGTTGGTCTGCGTTTTGCCGGCAACCAGTCCCCAGTTGATCGCGCCGATATTTTGCTCCTTGAAATACGGAAGCTGCTCAGCGAAGGTCGAGCCGGCGGTGCGGGCCATGTACTCGGTGCAGATCAGCGGCCGGCCCCAAGGCCTTAGGCTGTTGACGCGCTCTTTGGTGCGGTCGAGCTTGCTGTATTCATGAAATGTGATGATGTCAGAGTTTTCAAGCTGAAAACGGTTGAGGGCGTCGGCCTTTTCGGGGCTCCATTCGTTCTTCCAGACGCCAATCGTCAGCGGCTGAGATGGATTAACCTGACGGGCCCACTGCATGACGAGCTTGCAGAGGTTCAAGCCCAGCTCCTCTTTGTTGGCGGGCTCATGCTTGCCGTAGGAGGAGTTGTTGCTGTTGCCCGGCTCGTTATACAGGTCCCACATCAGGACGCGCGTGTCATTCTTAAATCGCTCGATCACGCCTTTGACATACGGCTCCAGCGCGGCGACTTTTTCGGGCGACTTGAGGACGTCGATGTGCGGGCCCTGGACCCAGCCGGAATTGTGGACGCCCGATTTGGGGGCCCGCTGCGGTCCGAGCTGCGGGAACGGATCCCAGACGCTGTCAAACAAAACGAAGATTGGGCGAATGTTGCGCTTTTGGCAGATCGCAAGGAATTGGTCCATGCGGTCCAGAAAACCCTTGCTGTCCTGCTCCCAAAGCAAATCGTGCAGAAAGACGCGCATCGTATTCATCCCGATCTGCGACGCCCAGCCCAGTTCACGATCAATGGTTGCCGGGTCAAAGGTCTCCGGCTGCCACATCTCCAATTGATTGATGGCATTGCTGGGGGCGAAATTGGCGCCGACCAGCCAGCCTTGGGCCGAATACCATTGCGCGGCCTTTTCGGCGGGCCACACCTGGGCGAATACGTTGGCCAGACAGCAGCAGACCAGTCCTGCGACGATCTTCGTCATATCATACCTCCATAATTGTCGGTCAAAATTAGCCGGTTTGCAACGCCCCGGCAGCTTAACAGAAGCGGTTATTATAGCGACTCCCCTGCCGCTTTCCAGTTAGCTTTTTACTAAAATATAACCGGATCAGGACGGACGCGTCAGTTTGAACAGGAAAAAGCTCACCATTGCCGCCAAAAAACTTGCTGCCAGCGACGTCGCCGCGTCGATCCAGTCAGGCGAGCGATGGAACAAAGGCGCCGCAGCAAGAACAATGCACAGAAGCAGAACGGAAAGCAGCAAGGAATAGAATAACCATGCTGATCGGCGCTGCACAATTGATGTCATCTGACCGAGCCACTGAATCGCGATCAGGGTAAAGCCCCCATAAGCCGCAAAGCTGAACAGCGTGTTCAGGTGAAACTGCGGATATAGAGAAAGCAGGTGCGACAGGTTTGATATCGAGAAGATAAAGATCGCGCACACCGTCAGCAGCGCCCCCCAGAAGCTCACCAGCGACAGTAAAATCAGCGCCGTCAGCGCACCGGCCATATTCGCGGCAAAATCGATCACATCCGCCGAACGGCCCAGCGCCGGGATGCGCTGCAGGAGCTCATCGATCATCCCATAGCAGGCGATCGCCGCGACAAGGGCCCAGACTTTCCAACGCAGCCAATTCACCTTTTCGTAAGGATTCCACGCGCACCAAGCCAGGAACGCAAGAACAAAGTAGGCCAGAACGTGCATGGTCTTGTCGCTCATGCCGCTCTGCCGCGCCAAATTGGGCACCGGGATATGCGTGAGCGCAAAGATGACCGGCCAGTAAACGGCCAGCACGATCAGTACCGCTTTATGCCGTCGAAGCAATTTCATAGACCGTTCAATTTAACGGTCAGTGCCGATTCACACAAGAGACTTTTTAAATGGAATCCCGCGCCAGCGAATCCGGATGCCTGAACACATCGTACTCGGGCCCGAACTGCGCCAGGAAGAACGCCGAATAACCGCGCCGCCACACCCATAGCGGCAAGCTGAGCACCGTGAAGAGGTACCCGCCCACGAATGGAATGCAAAACATCCAGGCAACGCAGCACAGACAGCAGCACGCTGTAACGCCGATCACGGCCGTACCGATCCCCAGCATAATGGAAATCAGGAAGATGAACAAAAGATAGAGCACAAACAGCCCCTTATGGCCGCTCATCAGCCCCAGCAATCGCCGCCACGCCTCGGTCGCCGTTAAGCCCTGAACGTACATGATGGGCACGACAAAATCGATCGTCAGCGCATGGATGGCCGCAAACAGCAGGGCCAGGCCGATCAGCGCTATCACCATAAACGAACCCAGCACGACCTGCCCCGCCGCGAACACCTTGAAATCCGTCTCGGCGAACGCCCAAACGACCAAACCCAGCGGAATGATGAACAGCAGGATCCCGCCGGTCTGAATAAGGCCAAGAACCAGCTTGAAAAGAAACAGGCTGTTACCCTGCCGGCTGCAGCGGTTCCACGGGTCGGCGATCCGCGTGCTGTTCCGGGCGACACAGTTGAGAAATACAAACTGCCCGCGGCTGCGAAGCCATAAGAACAGGATGGCCAGCGCCACCGCAAACACGACAACCACGATCCCAACCGATAGAATGATCGGCAAATAGGTCAGCGCCTCATTCTTGACTTCATTGAGCTGCTGGTGGAATTGGCCGCCCCCGCCGCCGTGCTCGCCAAAATTATAGTTTCCGCCTCCGCCCCCTCGACCGCTGCCGATAGAAGCAAGCCAGGCGGCAAACCCAATCACAAACCATTTGCCGGCGTTGAACGGGCGGAAAAGAACCTCGCTGGTTCTTTCAACCGCCGCCCCGATCGGCTCCAAAATGCTGATGCCTCGCGGCTCCGGTGTCTCCAATGTATCCATCTATGTGCCTCCTTTGAAGATCAACTAAATGCTAGGGTGGCACGGTCGAGCTCTGCTTGGCCGTGTCGCTTCATTAATCTATAGGACGCACAGGGATACCGCGATGTTTCAGGTAATCTTTTGTCTGCTTTATGGTATATGTGCCATAATGAAAGATCGATGCGGCCAGGACCGCGTCGGCCTTCCCTTTTTCGAGCACTTCGGCCAGCGATTCGAGCGTTCCGGCCCCGCCGGAGGCGATTACCGGGATGCCGACGGCCTCGGCGACCGAACGGGTCAATTCGATGTCATAGCCGCTCTGCGTGCCGTCGGTGTCCATGCTGGTCAGCAGGATCTCGCCGGCACCCAGCTTTTCAGCCTTCATGGCCCATTCAACCACATCCAGATCCGTGGGCTGTGAACCCGCCTTGACGCAGACCTGCCAATGGCCATCGTGCGTCGCGCTCCGGCGGGCATCGATCGCCAGCACGACGCATTGAGCGCCAAATCGCTGGGCCGATTCCGTCAGCAGCGCAGGGTTAGCTACTGCGGCGGTGTTGATGGAGCATTTGTCCGCCCCGCTTCTAAGCAAAAGCCCGATCTCATCGGCGCTGGAGATACCCCCGCCGACCGTAAAGGGGATAAATACTTTCTGAGCCACTCGCTCGACCAGTTCCACGATGGTCTTTTTGGAACGGATGGTCGCGGTGATGTCGAGGAAGACCAGTTCATCGGCGCCTTCGTCGCTGTAGCGGGCGCCCAGTTCGACGGCGTCTCCGGCGTCTCGCAGATTCAAAAAGTTCACGCCCTTGACGACTCGGTTGTCTTTCACATCCAGGCATGGAATGATGCGCTTGGTCAGCATGGCGGCAGCTCCTGGTGACAGATCTTCACAAAATTCCTCAGCACGTGCAGGCCATCGGCGCCGCTTTTTTCCGGGTGGAACTGGCAGCCGAAGATGTTGCCCTTCTCGATGGCGGCCGTAATACTTACGCCATATTCGGCGCTGGCGGTTTTTGCCGCCGGATCGCTCACCTGCGCATAGAACGAATTGGCAAAGGCGAAGTGCCTGCCGGGAACCAGGCCCTGCATCAGGCGCATCTCAGAAGGGATCTCGACATAGTTCCATCCCATGTGCGGGATCGCAAGCCCCAGGTCCTGCGGGATCGCGACCACCTCGCCCTTAATCAGCCCCAGGCACCGGTGCGTGCCCATCTCGTGCGTCTGGTCGAACAGAAGCTGAAAGCCCACGCAAATCCCGATCAGCGGCTTGCCGCTGTCGGCCTGTTCCCTGATCACATCGGCGATAGGACTAAGCCGGTGCATGGCATACCCGCTGGCCCCAACCCCCGGCAAGATGAGCCCGCGGGTCTTCCGGATCACCGCCGGATCGCAGCTTACAGTGATGTGCGAGCCAATGTAGCGAAACGCGTTGATCACGCTTCGCACGTTGCCCACTCCATAATCAATAATAACCAGCATTTTTCCGATTCTTGATTGGGTAGCACGGGCATCTTGCCCGTGTCATTTGCGTTGGGTGGCACGGTCAAGCTCTGCTTGGCCGTGTATTACCCAATTTTCAGAAGTTGCCTTTGATTAGTTCAAAACCCGAAGCGGTGATTATACCAAAAATGCCGACCATCTCAAGTGCAGCGGATAGAACAAAAGAAGATTACAAAAATGTAACGATCCACGGCAGCGGGTGTAGGATCATGTCGCTTTTACGCTCCGCGCTAAGATCGTTCAAAGGCCATGGAAGCGGGCGGCGTTCTGTGGTACGAAAAATACAAGTAGGGAATTCTTCAGAACTGCGGCTTCGCTCCGCAGCGCGGACAAGCGCGCAGCAACAGTGGCTTTTCGAGCCGGCTTTGCAGCAACACGTCATCCTGGCTGAAGATGGCAGCGGAAGGGCCGTCGGCCTGGATCGTGCCCGCGTTGAGTATCATCGTTCGCGGGCACGATTGAAGCGCCAAATCGAGGTCATGCGTGGCGATGATCTTAGTGTGCTCGAAGGTTTTAAGCAGTTCAATCAATTCTCTGCGGGATCGCGGGTCCAGACCGCTGCTGGGCTCATCCATAACTAGAATATCCGGGCTCATGGCCAGTACGGAGGCGATCGCCACGCGGCGCTTTTCTCCGACGGACAATCGGTATGGCGGACGGTCTTTCAAATGCCACGCTTCGACGCGCTCCAGGGCCTGGCGAACGAGCGGCTCGGTGTGTTCAGGCCCAAGCCCCAAATTCATCGGCCCAAATGCGACATCCTCAAACACCGTCGGCATGAATAGCTGGTCGTCGCTGTCCTGGAAAACCATTCCCACGGTGCGTCGAATCGCTGCACGAGTTTTGGCGGTGACGGGCAAATCGCCCACCCGCAGCGAGCCTTGTGTCGGCAGCAAACAGCCATTGAGATGCAGCAGGAGCGTCGATTTGCCGGCGCCATTGGCGCCGACCAGAGCAACCGACTCCCCGTGCGTGATCCGAAACGCAACACCCTTTAAGCCGGGCGTGCCATCGGGGTAGACAAAATGCAGACCCTGCGCCTGGATGATATGATGACTCACGAGAACATTCCTGTCACAAATTCTCCCAACCACGTAACTGGCCGCATAAACCGAAAAAAAACAAGAAACAAAATGCAGGCAATCAGAAAAAGCGAATCGGCCATTTTCCATTTCAGTCTATAGGCGGGATGAAAGGTCCCATCAAAGCAGCGGCAGCACATGGCTTGATAAATCCGTTCGGCCCGCGCGACGGCTCGCAGGAATAAACTGCCTAGAACCAGCGTGAACGTATTCACGGTCATGGCTTTACGAAGCGGCGTCCGCAACTGCCAGGCACGGACCATACGCCCTGCTTCATCAGCAAGCACAAACGTATAGCGGTACAGGAACAAAAGTTGAATCACGAAGATACTGGGAACACCGAGCTTATTGAACGCCAAACAGAGCGTGTTGAAGCCCGTTGCCGCCACCAGCACAAAGGCCGCACTGACGGTCAAAAAAAAACGAACCTGGATGGAAATAAACGAAACCCAACCTCCAGAAATATCCAGCGAACCAAGATGCAACAGCACCTGCCGATCCAGCAGCGGGTTAAAAATACCGATCAGTATCGCAAATGGCCAAATCCACAATACGCGATTGAGAATATATCCAGCGGGCAGGCCGCCCAAAACAATCAGCACAATCGGAAAAACGCCAAAGGGAAGGAGCGCAGAAAGGTGGTATTTGTCAAATGAAACCACAGTGACAATAAACAACAACGTGGTCAGGAGTTTGACGCGCGGATCGAGCCGATGGATAACGCTGTCTTTTTGCGCCAGCACATCCAGATAACCTGCCTTCACAATGAATAAGCCTGGCGATGACATTTTTTACTCATGCACGCAAGGCGCCCATTTCGGAAGGCGCCGTTCGAGAATCATAGTTTAAAAACTATTTTTCATGCCGCAGACGCAGTTGAATGTTTCTTGGCAAGCTTCAGCAAAAACCCGATTCCAAAGGCCAATGTCAGCGTCAAAAGACCGCCGACCAGGCCTGAAACGGTAGTTCCGGCGTTAACAGCCGGCCACCTTTGGCTGTTTTTGTCCGCCTGCGGCGATGGGCGTTCCTTAAACCCATAATCCGGCAAAAACGCCGTTTGGGCCTGAAGGTCTGTTAAATGACTATACACCGGATGATCAGGCGCGTCCAGTTCTTCGGTTCCTGACGTTTTGGACATAGACCATTCGAGGCCGTCGGGGTAGGCTGAAGCAAACCAGCTTACAGCCCCGCCGACAACGACAGCAGCAATCATTAAGGTCATCACCACAAGCTTGGTCGAAGCAGGCTTGGCCGCGGCCATCAACCCTGGCGTTTCCAGCAACTGCGGCTGTGCCCGGACAACAAAGGCAACCACGCCGGCGGTCACAAAACCTTCAACAATACCGATGGCCAGGTGAATCGGCTGCATGGCAGCCACGAAAGTAACAAACGGCAACTCCGAAACGCCGGATAGCACCGTCTGCAGAACTACACTAAAGGCCCCCAGTTGCAGGCCTGCAACAGATGACAACATTGCCGCCCAAAAAAAACTGCTTTTTAAGGGCAGCGAGGCGATTTTTTTATATACAAGAGGATAAGCCACAAAACACGTCCAAAAGCCCAGGTTGAAGATATTGCAGCCTAGTGCCAGCAGTCCGCCGTCGGCAAAAAACAACGCCTGCACGGTCAAAACAGAGGTCATTACCAAAAAGCCCGCCCACGGCCCCAGCAAAATCGCCAAAATTAAGCCGCCACCTAAATGACCGCTGGAACCGGTCCCGGGAACAGTAAAGTTGATCATCTGAGCTGCGAAGACAAACGCCCCCACTACACCCATCAGAGGCACTTTGCTGTCGCTTAGTGCGGCTTTGACCTTCCTGCAGCTATAGCCGACCAATCCTGTCGAAATGAGCCAAAAGGTTCCGCCAACCGCCGGCGAAATCAAGGCATCCGCCATGTGCATACAATAAACCTCCTATTCGCATTCTACAACTACTACGGCCATAATCGAACGTTTTTATTCTACTGCCCCACATCCGGTACATGTTCGCTAGAATGCAATATGGGCGCGAATGCCGGCTATAAGGGCATCATCCACAAAGTTGTCTCCGCCGGGATTCGTGACATATTGCAGCGATGGGCTGACAATCATCCAGCGGGTAAGCATAATGCTGTAATAGGTTTCGAGCACGCTTTCATAATCTTCGGAAAACGTGATATCGGCACGGTCGCTGAAACTGCCATGGGCGAAACCGACAGCCAGCACGTCATCATCGCGGCCCTCAAACAAGCCCTGGTATTGCAGGCCCGCGCTGTAAAAATTAACAACATCGTTGGCTCGGCCGTGTGCATAGCCATATCGGAAGAACGTGCCGAGGCCCTGTGTATCGTCGGGGCTGCTGTTTTCCTTCGTGATCGCCTGATCAAAACTAAGGTAAAAGCCGGTATCGTCGCGATAGAGCCGGTTGGAATCCGAATGCACCTTCGGCTGCGGGTCGTACCACATGCCAAAACGATAGGCGCCCTGAAGCGGACCGTTATCGCAGAAGAATCTTGGCGTAATCCCCGTCTCGGCCATCGTCAGAAAATAATCTTCATCGTGGAAAGCAGTATTGAAGCCCGTTTCGCGGCGATCGGCCTGCGCATCGGCCGCTCCGGCGGATATGTACCAGTATTCAACAGGCTGCCAATAGATGATCGCGCCCAGCCCGTAATCCGGAAACGGGATCGTGGGATTGTTGATCAGCGCGCTGTTCAGGAATTGAGTGTTCTCATCGTTGGCGTATGCGTTGCCATCGAAGGAGACGGGGCAGCCGCGGCATTCAAAACCCCCCGTCATGTCGAGCTTGCCCACGCGAAAACGCAGTGTGTCATCAAGGAATGACTGCTCGTACCAAAGTTCGATGATGCTGAAGGAGTTGCGGGGGTAGAAGTCGCCATTGACGCCGAAATACGAGCCGACGGACGTCTGGTCGATGTCGCGGCCGGGCCAGGTGCTTTCCGTGTGCATGTACAGGACGGCGTTGTCGATGCCGAGGAGCCGCTGCAGGTCGGCGTTGAGTTCGATGTCATAACTGCCGGTCGAGCGGCCCTGGCGGCGATGGGTGCTTAGGCCGCCTTGCGTATTGATCTGATAAATGCTCGTCAGGCACATGGAAAAATCGAGGCCCGCCGATGCGAGGCTTTCGTCGAGCGCCCCAAGCCGGCGAAGGACACCTTCTTTGTGCATGTGGTCCGGTTCGGCAAACGCCCAAAGCCCTGCTGTTGAAAAAACTGCAAAGATCACCGCTGTCTTCATACGAGTCTTCCGAAATCCATTTATACATAAAAAAACAGAAATCGTGCTACTGGTCAAGCAAAAAAACTTTTTTCCGAAAACACTTTACACGATGCATCTAGGTCCTTAATTTGAGTCAAACCGAAAACAGGAAAAAAGACTATGAGCACAATAGAGCGGGTTGGGGTTTCGCTGGAAAAAGAGCTGCTCGGGCAGTTCGACGGACTGATCGAAAAGCTGGGATATACGAATCGGTCGGAGGCTATCCGGGACATCATCCGCGAGCGGCTGTCCCAGGATCATCTAAAAAATCCGCAGTCGCGAGCGGTTGCGGCCGTTCTACTGGTGTATGATCATCATTCCACCCAGCTTGCTGACAAGCTGCTGAAACTGCAGCACGACTGTCCGCTGCAGGTCGTTGCGACCACGCACGTGCATCTGGACCATCACAACTGCCTGGAGGTCATCATCATGCGCGGCAAGGTGAGGGAAATTGAGACAATGGCGGGAAAGATGACCAGCTTACGAGGGGTTAAGCTGGGACGGCTGAACATTGTGGGCACTGATGTTTAGATGAATGCCAAGACAGCTTTGCGGAAAGTGAACAAATTGAGTCATGTGAGCCCGCGCAGCAGTGCCTGTGCCACGTGCGTTACTCTTCTATATCTTGGTTGATGGCCAGTAACTGATGATTACGTATCGATCAGATCGATGCGCTGCTGGTGGCGGCCGCCCTCGAATGGCGTCGTCAGCCACAAATCGACAATTTCAAGGGCCTCTTCGATGGCCATCATGCGCTGGCCCAGAGAAAGCACGTTGGCATTGTTGTGCTGTCGGGCCAGCCGTGCCGAACGCAAGTCCCAGCACAGGCTGCATCGCACCCCCCGTACGCGATTGGCCACGATCGCCTCGCCGTTGCCGCTGCCGCCCAGCACGATCCCCCGCTCAAACTCGCCGCGCGCAACGGCTTGGGCCACCGGGCGAATGAATGTCGGATAATCGCACGAGGCATCCGAATAGGTTCCAAAATCCTTGACCTCGTGACCCTTGCCAGCAAGATACTGCCTGATCTTCTCTTTATAACCAAACCCGGCGTGATCCGATCCGATTGCGATTTTCATAAGCCGCCTTTCTTTTAAAGCTCCAATTGCACATTAGCATGGCGGCATTATCATCCAAAAACAAATGATGTCAAGTTGACAAGGGAATTAAAAACGCACCTGTGGCGATGTCTTTGAGGCACTAAGTATTTTCCGGTTCGCTAAGGCGTAATTTCATCAGTTTCCCAGCTTACGCCTTTCGATTAGCACAAACAGAAATGAACTCACAACTTCCGATGGTTTACCTGGCCAGGCACGGCGAAACGGCCTGGAGCCTGACCGGCCAGCACACGGGCCTGACCGATCTGCCGCTGACCGAACGCGGCCAGCGCAATGCCCGTCGGCTTGGCGATCGCCTCAAAGGCATCGCCTTTGCAAGCGTGTTTACAAGCCCGCTTCAGCGCGCCAGTCGAACCTGTGAATTGGCCGGCTTCGGGCGCATCGCGCAGGTTGACCCGGACCTGGTCGAATGGGATTACGGCGCGTATGAAGGTCTCACACTGGATCAAATCGATGCGCGTCAGCCCAATTGGCAGCTCTTCCGTGACGGTTGTCCCGGCGGCGAATCGCCCGCTCAGGCGGCCGCGCGAGCCGACCGCGTCGTACAGCGGCTGCAAAACGCCGAAGGAAATGTATTGCTTTTTTCGAGCGGCCATTTCATGCGCGTGCTTGCGGCGCGATGGATCGGATTTGATCCCACTGTTTTGTGTGCTTGTCTTATGCTCAGTACCGCCAGCCTCAGTGCGCTGGGTTATAAGCGTGACCTGTCCCAGCCGGTGATATGGCTCTGGAACGATGATCATCACGTTGGCCCATAACGCTTTGGCTGTATAAACACCGAGGATATGAGCATGATTGAACAGTTGTGAGCTTGCAGAAGATGAAAATTTGAAATACGTGGAGTTAAAGGATTGCGTGAATCTCTTGTCTTTTTTCGCATGCCGGCGGGCCTCGTTCATGAGCATTGAAGCACGGCCGATAAAAATGAATAATTCCTTCTTGTGAGTAACGCGGCGGCATACAGGGCCTTTCAAAGCCGTATCATTTTTTCTACTGTTAAAACATACAAAACAAAACGGCCGCAGGCAACACGGAAAAGGCTGATCAGTAACGTTTGATGCAGGTATGATTATTTCTGTAAGAGTTCAAGCTTCAGCTTGGTTTTAAAGGTCTTTTTTTTCGATTCCGGCGGACCTGTGTTCAGATGCTCGTGGACCGGTGGATTCTTAAACTGACCTGATGGATTTGCTGAATTCATTTTCTGCCCCTGGATTGCCGTTAAAGTGACCGATTTCGAACCGCCCAAGCACGGGCAGGATGCCCGTGATACAAAGAGTCTCTCTTTTTACGTTCCGGCGGGCCACGGCCGCCTTCAACAGCCAGAATCATTTGCAATGTGAAATGACTTGTGAACATTTTCGCCCCCCCGGACGGTTGTGCTGCTCTGTTTATTTACTTGTGTCTTACAGCAACGAACTTTCATTATTAACGTAAGGCTGATTATAAAGGAATTGCAAGGATTTTTCAAGAAGATATTAAGGAAATGCTAAGGATTTTCCCTCGCCCTCCAAATATGCGCCTGCGATTGGCCGCACGCAGATTCTTATAGGACCACACGTGAAAAAAATCTTAAACTCGTTAAGATTTTTTCTGCTCAAAATGCCTGTTCAGTCCGCCGGATGCATGAAAGCCGGCATTCGCTGGGCCTTGCCCTGCTTATCCACGCAGGCCAGGATGCTGCTCCCTTCGGCCAGGATCAGCCCGGTCGAAACCCTTTTGAGCACGTACGAATGCTCGACGCGGGCGTTTGTGATGCGGGTGCACGTGGTGGTCAGCATCAGGGCCTCGTCATAAAAGCACGGCCTCCGGTACTTCACCGACAGCTCGGCGACAACAAAGTAAACCCCCGCCTTCTCCAGTGCGCTATACGCCAGCCCATTAACGCGCAGCAGCTCGGTGCGGCCCATCTCGAACCATACGGGATAGACGGTATGATGCACGACGCCGGACTGATCGGTCTCGCAGTATCGCGGCACGATCGTGATCATCTGTTCGCTGATGCTCGTGCAATCTGGAAATTGCACGTCGGGCTCACCATCAAAATCAGAACTTCTTGGCTCCACACGCATATTTGCTCCACCATAAAATCCGCCTCATGATACCACAACTCACTCTGTTGGTAGCGATTCAGTTTTTTTCTTGGGGCTGGCCCGGCTAAGAAGTTGTCCGCCGTGACGCCCTCTTGCCACTGCGCCTGAGGGCTGGGCACGGACTGAACAAGCCTTAACAGAGTTTCCGGGTCGACTGTATCCGAGACACGCATTTCTCCATCTTCTGCGAGCATTTTCAACTAGTGACAATTTGTCACCGTTTGACTGCCTTCATTTTTTAGTCGTTCCTTGAGCTTGTTCCAGTATGGTACAATCGGAAAAGAACAAATTCAAGCGTACCGCCAGCAGTTCGATCATTATTTCCGGGCGAAACATCTTTGCCTTTTTGACACTTAGTAAGATTGCGGTTACTATTGGCGTCACTTGGATGCTAATTTGGCTTGCTGGAGTTCTTTGAAGGCACTTGAAAGGGCAAAAAAATGAAAACACAAATCCTTCTTTCGCTATCTGTTCTCATTTTCGCACCAGCGGCATTCTCCCAACAGGTCGTTGCGCAGGACGCCATTGTTAAAAAGCTTGCCGGCGATTTCAAGTTCACCGAAGGTCCGGCAGCGGACAAGGACGGCAATGTCTATTTCACGGACATTCCCAATAACCGCATTCTCAAATGGTCGGTCGAGGGGTCGCTTTCTACGTTCCTGGAGAACTCCCGCGGTGCAAATGGCCTCTATTTCGACAAAGATGGAAGTCTCATCGCCTGCGCCGGTGCGACGGGCCAGGTCGTTGCCGTTGGCCCGGCCGGTGCCATTACCGTGCTGGCGGAAACTTATGAAGGCAAGACCTTCAATAGCCCCAATGACCTGTGGATTGACGCCAAAGGCGGCATTTACTTTACCGATCCTCGCTACGGCCCGCGCGAGAATCTCCCGCAGAATGGAGAACATGTCTATTGTATCTCGCCCGATCGCGGCAAGGTCACACGCGTGATCAGTGATATGGTCCGCCCCAACGGCATCATCGGAACGGACGACGGCAGGTTGTTCGTTGCCGACCATGGCGCCGGCCAGACCTTCGTCTATCAGATCAACCCGGATGGCACGCTTGCTGACAAGAAGCTGTTTGTCTCTCGCGGCTCTGACGGTATGACCCTGGACGAACGCGGCAATCTTTATCTAACCGGCGATGCCGTCTATGTCTATGATTCCGGCGGTCAGCTCATCAGCACCATCACCGTCCCCGAGACGCCCTCGAATCTGTGCTTTGGCGGCAAAGACAAAAAGACCCTCTTTATTACGGCCCGCACATCGCTTTATTGCATTCAAATGCAGGTGACCGGCGTTTCGAAATCGAGGTAATTGGACATGATTCAGGCGCGCTCGAGGAATTTGCCCTTGGGGGTGCCGAAAAAAATGAATGTGGTCAGAACCAGCGCTGAGCCCGACAGGAACAACCCGTTCCGCATCTTCGGCTCCAGGATTCGCCTTAGCCAATAGGGCACCGGCTCTTCAACAACCGGCGCATTAAGGTGCTCCAGCACAAGCTCCGTTTCGCTCTTGAGATCCGGGTTGCTCGCCTGTGGAAAAAGCGTATCCGGCGCTGCCGGCTTTCGCCCGAACGTCACCGGGCCAAACCGCTCAAGGATCTGGGGTTCCTTCTCGATCGTCTCTATTTGCTGGTCGTATTGGCTTGTCAGGGATTTGATCCTTGCGTTTTGCTGCTGGATCTGCACCAGCATGCCCCGGCTGCGGTAATAATTCACCAGCTCCGGTTCGGCGATGATCGACAGCACCATCGCGGCTGCCCCCGCAAAAAAGAACACGCAAAAGGTTAAGAACCGTGTTATCAAGGCAAGCTGCTGCATTCCTTACTTTCGATCCATAAAAAAGGGCGCAGGCGCTGTTTTCCGCCCCTGTGCCCTTTTTATCGGTCTTCTATTCGGTCGCGCTTGAAATTTCCGCTTCAAGCGGGCCTTTGCGATCTTCAATTTCACGGGCAAGATGCCCGTGTTGCTTAAAACTTGAAGAATTGTCCGCCGTAGCGAGCCGCCGACCCCAACTCCTCGTGAATCCGCAGGAGCTGGTTATACTTGGCGATCCGGTCGGTCCGGCAGGGAGCGCCGGTCTTGATCTGGCCCACGCCCGTCGCCACCGCCAAGTCCGCGATTGTCGCGTCCTCGGTCTCGCCGGAACGATGGCTCATCACCGCCGTGTAGCCGTTGCGCGACGCCAGGGCGATCGCCTCCAGCGTCTCGGTCAATGTCCCAATCTGATTGACCTTGATGAGAATCGAGTTGGCACAGCCCTTTTGGATGCCCATGGCCAGCCGCTTGGTATTGGTCACAAACAGGTCATCCCCGACAAGCTGGCACTTGCTGCCGGCTTCTTCGGTCAGGTACTTCCAGCTATCCCAGTCATCTTCGGCCAGCCCGTCTTCAAGGCTGATGATCGGGTACTTCTTAATCCATTCGGCCCAGTAGTCCGCCATCTGCTTGCCGCTGAGCTGATGTTTCGGGTCGGATTTGAAGAATTTGTACTTCTTGCTCTCGCCCGTCCACAGTTCCGTTGCCGCCGGGTCGAGCGCGATAAAGATTTCCTTACCCGCCTTGTAGCCGGCCTTCTTGATCGCCTCAAGAATGACCTCGATGGCCTCTTCGTTGCTCTTGAGCGAAGGTGCAAATCCGCCCTCATCGCCGACCGCCGTGTTGTAGCCTTTCGCTTTCAGCACGCCCTTGAGCGTGTGATAGATCTCAGCGCTCATCTGCAGTGCCATCGGGAAATCCGGGGCGCCAACGGGCATGATCATGAATTCCTGGAAATCGACGTTGTTGTCGGCATGCTTGCCGCCGTTGAGGATGTTCATCATCGGCACCGGCAGGATATTGGCGTTGCAGCCGCCCACATACCGGTACAGCGGCAGATCGACCGAAGCGGCCGCCGCCTTGGCGTTGGCCAGCGACACGCCCAAAATAGCGTTGGCGCCCAGTTTACCCTTGTTGTCCGTTCCATCCAGCTCGCACAGGAACTTGTCCAGTTCTTCCTGCGCCAGCGCATCCATCCCCAGCACTTCGGGAGCGATGACTTCGTTAACATTCTTCACCGCGCCCTGGACGCCCTTGGACATATAGCGTTTCTTCTTGGTATCGCGAAGTTCGACGGCCTCGTACGCCCCGGTGCTGGCCCCGGAAGGTACGGCGAACCGGCCGAACGAGCCGTCATCCAGCAGCACGTCCACTTCCACGGTGGGATTGCCGCGGGAGTCAAGGATTTCTCGTGCTGTAACGTCAACAATTGTCGTAAACATGGTCTTTCCTTTCTATGAGTCTCGTGTTTTCTTTGCCTCGCTTTGTTTGGGCCGATCCATTACACAAACGGCACAAAAGGGTACACGAACCGCTGGCCGCCGTCAAGAAAGGATTTTCGCCAAAATCCACGTTCGGTGCGAAAACAAACAGGCCCCCGACAGGGAACGTAAGTGACCCGATATCGTATGCGCTCGCTGCCGGCATTTTATCATGTCGTTTACGCGCCATAATTACAGACCGATTTTTAAATGGCAAAATGCGGGTCAAACGATTAAAAGCATGCCATGGAAGTATGGACGATCAAGAAGCTGCTGGAGTGGGTGACGGGGTATTTTGAGCAGAAGGGCGTAGATGCGCCGCGGCTCAGCGCGGAGCTGCTCTTGTGTCATGTGCTCAAGCTGGAGCGGATCCAGCTTTATACACTGTATGACCGGCTGGCGGAGAAGCCGCAGTTGGAGACGCTGCGCGGGTTGGTCAAGCGGGCGGGCGAGCAGGAGCCGATCGCATACCTGGTGGGTCGGTGCGAGTTTTATTCGCTGCCGTTGAAGATCACGCCGGACTGTTTGATCCCGCGGCCGGAAACCGAGCAGCTTGCCGAGAAGGCGATCCTATTTTTGCGGGGCCGGCCGGGGCCGCAGCGGGCGCTGGATTTGTGCACGGGGTCGGGATGCATCGCGGCAGCCATCGCCAGGAGCGTCAAGGACGTGCACGTGGTCGCCACGGATATATCCGATAAGGCGCTGAACGTCGCTGCAGAGAATATGGAACGGCTCAAACTGACCGAGAAGGTACAGCTTTTGTGCGGTGACTTGTTTGACCCGCTTATCACGGGATTAGATGATACGCATTTTGACCTGATCGCATCAAATCCACCGTACGTGAGCGACGCCGAATATGAAAAGCTGGATAAGAACGTCAAAGACTATGAACCGGCGCACGCGTTGCGGGCTGGAGTTGACGGGTTGGATGTTTACCGTCGGATCATCGCCCAGGCAAGTGACTTTCTAAAATCGGATGGGGCATTGATGATGGAGATCGGCTACGCACAAGGCCCGGCGGTGCGGCAATTGCTTGATGAGAGCGGAAGCTTCGCGGAGATCAAGATCGAGAAGGATTTCGCGAACAACGACCGGATCGCAATAGCGAAGAAGCATCCCAAAGCCGCCGCTCAATAAGACCAAACCGCCTATGGGCGTTTTTCGAGCTGGTCGAGGCGCTTTTGGATCTTGTCGAGCGATGATGCCATCTTGACCAGGTAAACGACTACGAAGACCACGAACAAAAGCTTCAACGCGAAGACAAAACAGCCGATCAGAAAAATGCCGATCCATTCAAAACCGCCAGGCAAACAGTGCATTGTTTTTTCCTTCCACAACTTATGGTTTATGGTTAATCCAGCTCGAAGAAACGCTTGCTGGTATGCGTTATTTTTTCGGCGAAGTCTTCCAGCGGCAGCACATGAAGATCGGCCAGGCAGCGGGCGGTATGGACGATGAGGGCGGGTTCGTTGGGCTGCTGTCTGCGGACGGGCTCGGGCGAGATGAAGGGGCAGTCGGATTCGATCATGAGCCGGTCCAGCGGGATCGTTTTGGCGACCTCGCGAAGGGCGTCGCTCTTTTTGAATGTCACGGTTCCGGTAAATGAAATGTAATAGCCGCGGTCGAGGACGCGCTGCGTTTGCGAGGCGTCGCCGCCGTAGCAGTGGATGACGACGCGCTTGAGGCGCTCGCGGTATTCATCGAGGATGTCCATCGAATCGTCGAAGGCGTTGCGCGTGTGGATGATGACGGGTTTATTCACTTGTGCGGCGATCTCCAGGTGCGCACGGAAGAGCCTGGCCTGATTTTCTTTCACGCAATTGTCATAGTGGTAGTCGAGGCCGGTCTCACCGATGGCCTTCACCAGCGGATCGTCGCAGACCTGGCGAAGATATTGCAGGTCGTCGTCCTTAATATCGTTGGCATAATGCGGGTGAAACCCCAGGCCCGCGTACATATTGGGCAAACGCGCGGCCAGTTGGAGGGCTTGGGCGCATTGCGCGCGGTCGGTTCCGATGGTGATCCAGCCGGTCACGCCGGCGTCGACGCTGCGTTGAATGACCGCGTCGATCTGCGAGAGCAGTTCGTCGTAGGTTAGATGAGCATGCGTATCAATCAGGTTCATATTCAATAAGTGTAAAGGCGAGCCAGGTTTTGTTCAAGCAAAATCGCAGGCGACGGTGTCGGCGAAGGAGAGGCCTTTTTCGGTCAGGCGCAGGTGCGTGGGCGTTTGTTCAAGCAGGCCGGACGCGGTATGGGTGGCAATGGCCTCTTTGAAAAGGTCCAGGGCGTTAAAACCTGTCTGCCGCTCAAAGCCCGCCAGGTCAATGCCTTCGAGCGTGCGCAGGTTGAGAATAGCGGTTTCACGGGCGATCTGTTCGGGTGTAGGCGTTTGTTCTTCCTTATAAGCGAATCGCCCTGCTTCAATGGTCTGCACATATTCCGCAATTTCCGCAACATTGCCGGTGCGGCGTCCCTTGTACCACGAGGCGGCCGCAGGGCCGATGCCGACGACGGGCCGGTTTTTCCAATAGCGCATGTTGTGCAGGCATTCGAAGCCGGGCCGTGCGAAATTAGAGATCTCGTAATGGTGAAATCCCGCCTCGTTCAGCATCCGGCGGGCAAGCTGATGCATCTGCCGTTCGGCGGATTCACCAGGAAGCTCGAGTTGGCCGCAGGCGAAGGCCTGCTCAAACGGTGTTTTCTTTTCGAGGGTGAGACTGTAGGCGGAGATGTGCGTCGGGTTCAGGGCGATCGCCTGGCGGAGCGAGTCTTGCCAGCTTTCGAGCGTTGAGCCGGGGGTAGCGAAGATGAGGTCCAGGCTGACGTTGGCAAAGCCAGCCTGCCGCGCCAGTTTCACAGCCTCCGAGATCTGGCGGGCGTTGTGGATGCGGCCGAGTCTGCACAGCTCGTCGTCATTGAACGACTGGGCCCCGATAGAGAGGCGGTTAACGCCCAGGGCGAAAAGGTCCTTGAGCAGCTCAAGCGATACCTGCGCGGGATTGCATTCAATGGTGAATTCGCAGACGTTTTTGAATTGGCTCAGCAGGGAAACAACGATCTCGATCAGAAGCTGCGAAGGCAGGCACGTAGGCGAGCCGCCGCCTACGTAGATGGTTTCGACGGGCTCGGCGATCGCATAGCGCTCCAGTTCCATGAACATGGCGTCGATCACGGGCTCGGGGTCACGGGATGCGAGCGGTTCGGAATAGAAGCCGCAGTAGGGGCACTTGCGCACGCAAAAGGGAATATGAAGATACAAACCGATGGAAGATGTTTCCCTTGGCTCAGGCATTAAGTTCTGTTCATCCTGTCGAAAACATGAAACACCTTCCCTTACGGCTGTGAGGGCAGATGCGCCGGCTGAGCGGACGGGCTGCGATGCAGGCACCATTTGAGAATCACGGTATACCATAGCCAGCGCACAGGGCCGCTGAGAGCAAAGGCGCCAAACGTCAGCACCAGCGACAATTGAAGGCCGCACAAGAAGATTATGCCAGCCACAAAGATGGCGGAATATAAATAATTGAGGGGTTTTCGGCCGCGGAAGATGCGGTTGAACAGATGCGGGTAACGCATGCGGCTGACCATCAGGAAGCCGCAGGCAAAAGTGACAAACGGCAGGACATAAAGAATCGTTTGATGCAGAAACACGAATAGCGGCCTATTAGCAGCCTCATCATGCAGGAGGTACTCGCTGTACATGACCAATGCGGCGATGACGCCCGCTGAGCCTGGGCTGGGCAGACCGCTGAAGGACATGTGCGAAGCCTCATCTTCTTCATTCTCGACATTAAAACGTGCCAGGCGCACTGCCGCACAGCTAAGGTAAGTCACGGCCGCAAGCCAGATAAAGCGTTCGAAGAAATCGCCCAGGAAAAGCTGAGCGGAACCGACAAGCTGGCGATGATGGTGCAGCAATAGGCTGAGCATCAGAAACGCGGGCGCCGCGCCGAAGCTGATGACATCACAGAGCGAATCAAGCTGGCCGCCAAAGCTGGAGGTCGTTTTGCTGATGCGGGCAACGCGGCCATCGAGGACGTCGGCGATCATCGCGTAAAAGATCATATAGGCGGCCGCGGAATAGTAGTCGGGACCCCGCGACATCAGGCCGATGGCCGTAAAGCCGCAGATGCCGTTGACCAGCGTGATCATGGACGGCAGCAGCGCAATCGTCTTGAGCCGATGCGGGCGGTTTCGAAAGAAGCGGCGTGCACGAGGGAATTCCATTTTATACGTCATTGTTTATACTCCGCCAGAACGGTCAGACCCGCCTTGACCTTGTCGCCTTTCTTGACTCGACAGACCAGGTTATCGCATGCCGGAACGTATAATTCGGTACAAGAACCGAACTTGATCATTCCAAACTGTGCGCCCCCCGCAAAATCGTCGCCCGTTTGCGCCCGGCAAACGATCCGGCGGGCAACGGCGCCGGAGACCTGCCGGACCAGCATGCGGTCGGTGGGCTGACTGCGGCGATAAAGTTCCAGTTCGTTGGCCTCATTGAGCTTGTGGCACGAAGGACTGCGGGCATCGAGAAACTTACCGGGCTTATAGGTGATCTTGCCCACGCGCACCGAACAGGGCATGCGGTTGATATGGACATTGAAGATGCTCAGGAATATCTCAATTCGCAGAACCGGCCGGCCGAAATCCGGGCAGTCGGTCAGTGTTTCAACCATCGCAACCGTGCCATCGGCCGGTGAGAGCAGCAGGTTGTCGTCCTGCACGGGTCTTCGAAGCGGATCGCGGAAGAAACTGAAAACCCAGACGAGCACTATGATCAGAATCACTTCAGGGACCCACAGCAAAACGGCGTTCGGCCGTTCCGGCGACAAAGCCCGCACCAGAAAAAACCAGCCAACCACCAGCGCAATCAACATGGCCGGGAAAATGATTACTTGCGGCAATCCATATTTTGTCAGCGGTAAACGCATACAATAAAAATACGGTATTCGACCGTCTTTTGCAACAAAGAAGATATATCTTTTTACTTCGTAAAAACCCTAATTGATACTGTTTAAACACAGCGAAGTTCGCCGGAAAGCGTCATTGCATCATTGGAAGGGAATGGCGAGCAGGTTGTTGGAACGGCTCAGTTCCAACTGCCTGCGGTAGAATCGGCTGTAAAGGCCGGCCGCATGCATCAATTCGTCGTGGGTGCCCTGCTCGGCAATCCGGCCGTTTTGCAGAACCAGGATATTGTCGGCGTGGGTGACGGTGGATAGGCGATGCGCGATGATGAAGGTGGTCCTGCCGGCCATGAGACGCTGCATGGCATCCTGGATCATCCGTTCGGATTCGGTGTCGAGCGAGCTGGTGGCCTCGTCGAGGATCAGAATGCGCGGGTCTTTCAGGAAGGCGCGGGCCAGGGTAAGACGCTGCTTTTGTCCGCCGGAAAGCTGGCGGCCGCGTTCGCCGACTTCGGTGTCGAAACCCTGCGGCAGGGACAGGATGAATTCGTAAGCGTTGGCCGCACGGCAGGCGGCCTCGACCTGTTCATCCGAGGCGTTGGGCAAACCGTAGAGGACGTTTTCGCGAATCGTGCCGCTGAACAGAATGGGGTCCTGCAAAACCATGCCGATATGGCGGCGAAGGGATTGCATGGTGATGTCGCGGACATCCATGCCGTCGATGCGGATGCTGCCGGAAGCGACATCGTAGAAGCGCGGGATCAAGCTGACGATGGTGGTCTTGCCGGAACCGCTGGGGCCGACCAGCGCGATCCTTTTGCCGGGCGCGGCACAGAAATTGATGTCTTCAATGACCGGGCAGCCGCGGGTGTAATGGAAGCTGACCTTGTCAAATTCCACTTTGCCGCTGGGACACGGAAGGTCAGCGGCGCCGGGGCGGTCCGTGATTTCCGGCACTTCGTCCATGATCTCGAAGATGCGGTCAAGCGCCGCCATCGCGTTGGCCAGCACGATATTGAGTTCGGAGAATCGCTGCAGGGGCAGGTACAAAGGCGCCAGGTACATGATGACGGCCATGAGTCCGCCGACGGTCAGATGGCCGTAGATGACGCGATACCCGCCAAAGAGCACGACCGCCAGTGGGGCGATGTTGGTCAGGGTCGCGGTGATGGCCTGGTTGGCGCTTTGGATGAGAATGCGCTTCATGCTGGTGGTGAAGAGCTGCTCGGACTGCCGGTGAAATTTGCGGCTTTCGACCTTTTCGCCGGTAAAGGCGCGGACGACGGTGTTGCCGGCGATCTTTTCGTTCATCGTGCCGGCCATCGCGGCCAGCTCCTCCTGGATGCGTTTCGTGGTGGATTTGATCTCAACGCTGAACTTGCGGAAGAAATACAGATACACGGGAAACGTCGCCAGCGCCAATAGCGCCGTCGGCGGGTCGATGCGGAACAGGAAGAACAGCACGACCAGCAGTGCGGCGGCGTCCATCCAGGTATTGGTCAGGGCGCTGCCGACCAGGTTCTGGGCGAGCGCCACATCGCTGATGAGGCGCGAGACGATCTGGCCGGAACGGTTGCGGGTAAAGAACGAGGCCGACATCCGCAGGATATGGTAGTAGAGGGTATAGCGCAGGTGAAACACGGCGCGGTGACTGGCCTTGTCGGCAAAGTAGTGACGGATATAGACCCAGGGGGCAAAGACAAAGACAAAGACGGCGATCAGCCCCCCTGCCCACAGGAGAAGCTGGTTGAGTTTCTCGGCTTGCGACAGTGCCGCGTTGAGGAAGACGTTGTCGAGCAGGTGACGCGTGACCTGCGGGACCAGCAGCGGCACCGTAAACTTGACAATGCCGCCGATGACCGCCAGCAGCAGGTAACGGCTATACGGACGTACATACCCCAGAAAACGAAGAAAATTGTTCTTTTTGGACATGCGGGTATTATACAGGTTTGGGGCTCAGGATTCAAAAAACTGCCGGCGGATATAGTTAACGACCGAATCCTGCTCGTTGGAGCCGATGACCACGTGAGCGGCGGATTTGACCGCTTCCTCGGCGTTGGCGACCGCGACCGCGGTTTTGGCCAGCCGGAACATTTTGATGTCATTGATGTGATCGCCGAATACGGTCAGATCGTCGCAACTGTGACCGGTCATTTCGAGCAGCCTGCGAATGCCTTTGGATTTGCAGGCCCGCTGGTCATGAATGGTCAGCCACCAATGCCCCGGCGTATAAAAATTCTCGAAGAGAAAGTTCTCCAATTGCCCCGGGTATTCGCCTGCCAGCCGCAGCGAAAGTTCGCTGATGTTTTCCTTTGGACCCATGACCGCAAAAGCGATCACCTTTTGCTCAAGGACAGCGGTCAGATGGTCCACATGCGTGAGACGTTTCTTGTCTTCCAGCTTCAGAATGTTGTAATACCACTGCATCTGTTCGTTGATGAGGCGTTCCCAATAGAGACGATCTTCGGCGCCGTCGAAGCCGACCACGAACGGCAGCAGATCATGGTCGAGGATCCGCCGGTAAATCGAGGCGGCCGTTTGCGGCGGCAGATTGTTGATGACCAGGTGCCGGCCGGTGCGGTAGTCGGTCAGGAAGGCGCCGTTGATCGCGATGACGGGCAACGTCAGCGGCAGGTCGCCCAGGACCGGAACGATCTCGCCCCAGGCACGGGCGGTCGCAATCGTAAATTGCAGGCCGGCCTCGAGCATCTCGGTCAGCGCCCGGCGGCTGTAGTCACTTAGTTTGCCGTCCGGCCCCAGCAGAGTGCCGTCTAAATCAGAGACGAATAGTTGTTGCATTTTATGAACTCATTTACAATTTGCAGAGCATTCTATTGTTTTTGCAGTATCTGTACACAATGATACGTCCTAATACAAAGTAACAGTTGGATTACAATGGCCTATTTCACCTGCCCTGCCATTCACTCTTGAGGATGGAAAACATTTTCATATCCAGCGGCTGGTTTTCAAACTCGATGTATTGCCGCAGAAGACCTTCGTATCGCATGCCGATATTCATCAAAACGGCTTCGGAACGTTTGTTGGCAGTATGACAGATCGCCTGGATACGGCTGAACTTCAGTTGTTCAAAGGCAAAGTCAAGAATGCAAAGAGCCGCCTCCGTCGCAATCCCGCGATTCCACAACGCCGGATCAACCGCATAATTGATTTCCGCCCTGCTGTTGTCCGGGCGATAGTCATTGAAGCCGCAATCGCCGATCACCTTGTTTCCGTCCCTTAGGACGATCACCCAATTGCGGCAGAGGTGCACTTTTTTCTCAAGCTGTTTCTGAATATTGGAGGCCAAATGTTCGAGCGAGGGAGGCACTTTGCGTCCCATGCTTTGATAAAACACGGGGTTTGACGAATACGCGTAAATCGCCGGCGCATCGATAAGCTGAACATCGCGCAACACCAGTCGCTGAGTCTGGAGCGTTGGAAGATCACGCATGAAAAGCGATTCGGACTCCATCGTTTTGTCCATCTTTTAAGCGCATGTATGGCACGGCCTATTCCTGGGGCAGTTTGGCCAGGTCCACGTCGGAGCCTGCGACCATGAGGACATCGTCTTCGTAAATAACGGTGCTTGGCATGGGCACATTAATCACCGTCTCCTGGCCAGCCTCTTCTCTTGCTTTCTCGGAACGCTTGATCGCCACCAGGTTCACATTGAAACGCTGCCGGAGCTGCAGGTCCATGACCGTCATGTGGTCGAAACTGGCCGGGGCGCGAAGTCGGGCCAGGCTGTAACCGGGAGCAAAATCGATTTTCTCCTCGATGTGCGGGGCGATGAGCTTATAGGCCCAGCGCTGAGCGGTCTCGATCTCGGGATAGATCACGTCGGTGGCGCCGACAGCGCTTAAAACTTGTCCGGCGGTCAGATTTTCCGCCCGCGCGTAGATCTGTGAGACGCCCATCTGCTTGAGATTGACCACGGTCAGAATCGCCGACTCAAACGCGCGCCCGCGTTCTCCCATGCCCACAATAACGACATCAAGTTTATCGATTCCTTGCGCCTGAAGCGCATCGGCATCGGTACTGTCCAGGCGGACGGCGTGCGCGACCTGGTCGGCGATATCCTCAACGACGGTTCGCTCGCGGTCAATGGCGATGACCTCAGCGCCGCTCATCGAGAGCGCTATCGCGAGCTTTTTTCCAAATCGACCCAGCCCGATGACTGCAAATCGTTTCATACGCGTTTTCCTTACAAGAGGGATCGCCCGTGCGATCACCCGGTAGATTACCCGATCATGATCGGTTCGGGCGGATACTCATAAGAGGCCGGCTTAATATTGAACGTCAATCCCGCCAGAAGCGTTAAGAGCCCGATGCGCCCGATCAGCATCGTGCAGATGATAATCCATTTGCCCGCGATTGTCAAAGCGGGAGTGACGCCGGAGGACAGCCCTACGGTTCCAAGTGCCGACGTGACCTCAAAGGCCAAATCGAGCAAGGTATGTTCTTTGCCCTGTTCGGTCAGCGCCAGCATCATTGTCGCCAAAAAGATAACCCCTGCGAACAGGACGGTGAGAGAGACTGCACGCCGCACGACTTGCAGCGGCACAGAGCGTCCAAACAGTTCGACCTGGCGGCTCTTATGCAGAGTGGCGATGATGACCATGAGAACCACCGCGAAGGTGGTCGTCTTGATGCCGCCGCCGGTGGAGCCGGGCGAGCCGCCGATGACCATCAGCACGATGACGACCAGCTTGCCGCCCTCGGACATTTGCCAGACGTCGACAGTATTAAAGCCGGCGGTTCGTGAGCTGATGGACTGAAAAAGGGAGTTCCAGAAAAGCTGCTCACCGCTGAATTCAGGATTTGCATATTCATAAAGCATGAGCAATAATGTTCCTGAAATGATCAGAATACCGGTGACCGTAAGGACCACCTTGGTCTGCATTTTGAGGCGCACTCGCATGCCGCCGCTGAGCATGTAGTCGGGGTTTCTTCTTCTACGTATTCGGCGAATGACTTTATCCAGGGCCACGTGGCAAATATTGTAAATGACTTCGAACCCAAGCCCGCCCAGCACGATCAACGGCGCAATGACGGTGTAAACACCCGCCGACCTTTGATAATCGATGAGGTTCTTGCTGAATAGGCTAAATCCCGCGTTGCAGAAGGCGCTGATCGAATGAAAGATGCTGTAGAACCACAGGTCGCGGGCGGACAGCACAACAAGCGGATTGTCATCCCACATGGGCATCAGCAGCAGAGCGCCCACGCCTTCAAAGATCATCGTGCCCACGAAGATAAAACCGATGATGGCCCGTATGCGGCTCAGCGTGTTGGTGCTGAGCAGGTCCTGCATCGTCGCCGATTCGCGCACGCTGAGAGCCTGACCGAGCATCATAGCCAGGACCGCACCGAAGATCACGATGCCCAGGCCGCCGAGTTGAATGAGGATGAGGATGATGCTTTGGCCGATAATCGAGAAGTCCATGCCGGTGTCCAGCACCGTCAAGCCCGTTACGCAGGCGGCGCTGGTGGCGGTAAAGAACGCGTCGGTAACGGTCATTTTGTCGAGCGTATGAGCGCGGGGCAGCATCAGCAGGCCCGCCCCCGCAGAAATCAACAGAACGAATAGACTAAGTAACCCGACCGAGGGATTGCGGCCGGAAGAGGCAAACTGGATCATGCCGAAGCAGACCTTGGAAACGACCTGCAGGATCAGGTAAACGGCGATCGCGACCTGGAGCGCCAGCGCCCGATGCTCAAGAACAAACCATCGCCCTGCGCCCATGAAATCGACCAGCAGCAAAAAAAGCAAAGGGATCTCGAACCAGTTGAATCGCAGGAAATGCAGTTTGCTCTCCGCGTTGAAAAACCTGAACAGCTTCTCGGCAAGAAAGATAAAAAAAAGGCAGATCTGAACAGTGTAGAGAAACTTGGCCGGCAGCAGCGGCTCATCAAATCCGAACAGCAATACGAATGTGGCGATGACAGCCATGATCGCCAGCACGGTCGCCGCCATAACCAAATACTCAAGCTGCATGTTTTTATAATTTATACGCATCCTGTTTGTCAGCCGCTCTCCATGATTCGGTGTAGAAAAATGTCATTAGACAGTGTTTTAATGCCTATTTCCAGCAAATTTCTATGCGATATCGACCAGGCCGAGTCGCGCGCCGAAACGTTCGATCAGCTCACGCCGAAGCGCGGCGTTTGAGGGGGTTGCCAGATTCGGGTCCGCTTCGATCACCGCAAAGGCCTCCCGGCGGGCGAGATTCAAAAGGTCGAAGTCGTCGATGATGTTGGCGATCTTGAGGTCCGGAAGCCCGTGCTGGCGGGCGCTGAACAGTTCGCCGGGACCGCGAAGCCGAAGGTCGTGCTCGGCGATCTCAAATCCATCATGGCTCCGCGTCATCATCTGCAGCCGGCTCAGAGCCGTTTCGTCCTCCGTTTCGGCAAACAGAAGGCAATACGATTTGCTTTGCCCTCGCCCGATGCGTCCCCTCAGTTGATGAAGCTGGGCCAGGCCGAATCGATTGGCGTTTTCGATGACCATGATGGTCGCGTTTGGCACATCGACGCCCACTTCGATGACGACCGTGGAAACCAGCACGTCCAAACGGCCGGCCCGGAATTCGTTCATGACGCGTTCCTTTTCGGCAGCGGTCATTTGGCCGTGCAGCAAGCCGATCTTAAATTCGGGAAAGACGGTGTCTTTCAGCAGGCGGTATTCATCGGTGGCGGCTTTAACTTCACCGTTGGAATTATCGGTATCGGCATCCGAGTCGATCCGCGGGTAAACGAAGTACGCCTGCTTTTTGGCTTTGAGACGCTGGCGAATAAATTCCATCGCGTCTTTACGGTTGGGCGACTGGACCCAGCGTGTGACCACTTCGCCGCGACCGGGAGGACTATTGCGAATCACCGAAACATCCAGATCTCCGAACGCGGTCATCGCCAGGGTGCGAGGAATGGGTGTCGCGGTCATGACCAGGCAATGGGGCGATTGTCCTTTACGCAGCAAGGCGCGCTGATGCACGCCGAATTTGTGCTGCTCATCAATCACCACCAGCCCCAAATTCGCAAACTCAACATCCTGCTGCAGAAGGGCCACGGTTCCAACTACAATATCCGTCTGCCCGCCCTTGATCGCCTCAAGAAGACGTTGACGTTTACTGCCGACAAGGCCTCCGGTAAGCAATTGTCGCCGCACCCGGCTGCCGTGAAGAAATCGTTCCATACTTTGATAATGCTGCGACGCCAGGATCTCCGTGGGCGCCATAATGGCAGCCTGCATCTTGTTGGCCACCGCGATCAGCGCCGCGTAAAGAGCAACGACCGTCTTGCCGCTGCCGACGTCTCCCTGCAGCAGTCGGTTCATAGGTACGACTTTTTCCATGTCCGTCTTGATCTCGCCGATCACCTGTTCCTGGTCAGCGGTCAGCAGAAACGGAAACCGCCTGCGGATCCTGTGGTCGATTTGTTCGTCGCACCGCAGCGGCATGGCGAAATTTGAATTCTTCAAATGAAACCGCTTAAGCGCCAAACCCGTCTGCATGAGGAACAGCTCGTCAAATTTGAGCCGGCGTTTTGCCTGCTGCAGTTTTTGCTCATCCTCGGGCACGTGAATTTGGCGAAACGCCTCGGCGCGGCCCATGAGTTCGTTCTTCTTCAGAAACGCCGGTTCAAATAACTCTGCGATCAATGCCGTCAATTCGTCAATACGGCTGCTGAGGATGGCTTTGATCTGTCGGCTGCTGAGTTTGGCGCCGGCCGGATAGACGGGCCCGTTGAATGTGTCCGCCTTATCTTCATCCGGCTGCAGAATCATGAACTTGGGGTTATTGATCTGAAGCTGATAGCGATAGACCGTAATCTTGCCGTGCAGAAGCAAACGCATGCCGGGCTCGAGCTGTTTGACCAAATAGCCGCCGTGAAACCAAACCGCGCGAATAGAGCCCGTGTCATCGGCCAGCGTAACATCAAAAATGGGGATCTTGCGATACGGCTGCCAATCCGTCTGCTCGATCGTTCCCAGGATGCTGACGGTTTGATTCGCATAGGCCTGTGAGATCTTTACGGGCTCGGGCATGAAGACCCAGTCGCGCGGATAATATTCCAGCAGATCCCGCACCACCCGCACGCCAAATTCTTCAAACGCCCGTGCGCGCGCGGGCCCTACTCCTTTAAGGAACTGTACAGGCGTATCAAGACGGATTGTTTTGGGGTCCTTGTCCATCGATCCATTCAACGCCTGCTGCGACAGGCGGCAGGCGTGAGATATTATAGCGGCATTGATGGGTGATACAATAGCGCGCTGCCAACTTATGCGGCTGATCCATCGGAGCATTGGCAGGCGGTAGGGCGCCTTTGTTCCAGGTCAAGTTTGTCCTTCAAATACTTTGCCGTGTAGCTGTGTGTGTTTGACACGATCTTTTCCGGCGTGCCGGCGGCAATGACCTGACCGCCTGCCTGGCCGCCTTCGGGACCCAGGTCGATAATGTAATCGGCCATCTTGATCACATCCAGGTTGTGCTCAATAACGATGACCGAATTACCCAGGTCCGTCAGCCGGCGCAGCACATTGAGCAGGTTATGGATATCGGCAAAGTGAAGACCGGTCGTGGGCTCGTCCAGGATGTATAAGGTATGACCGGTCCCGGGTTTGCCTAGCTCAGAAGCGAGCTTAACGCGCTGCGCTTCGCCGCCGGACATGGTCGTGCTGGATTGGCCCAGCGTCATATAGCCCAGGCCGACGTCGCAAAGCGCTTTAACCAGGCGAAGGATCTTGGGGAAATTGGCAAAAAAAGTCTTGGCGTCATCGATGCGCATATCGAGCACGTCAGCGATGTTCTTGCCCTTATATGTGATCTGCAGGGTCTCGGGGTTGTATCGTGTGCCCTTGCATTCCTGACAGACCACGAAGACATCCGGTAAGAAGTGCATTTCGATCTTCTTGGTTCCCTGGCCCTGGCAGTGCTCACAGCGGCCGCCTTTGACGTTGAAGCTGAACCGTCCGGGCTTGTAGCCGCGGATCTTGGCTTCTCGCGTCATGGCAAAAAGCTGGCGGATCAGGTCGAAAACGCCGGTGTAGGTCGCCGGATTGCTGCGCGGAGTACGGCCGATGGGCGACTGGTCGATTTCGATCACCTTATCGATGCTGCTGACGCCAACGATGTTCTTGTGTTTGCCGGGGCGCTCGCGCGAACCGTAAAGCTTGCGTTTGAGGCCCTTTAGGAGGATATCCGAGACCAGCGTGCTCTTGCCGGAACCGGAAACGCCAGTGACGCAGGTCAGGACGCTCAGAGGGAACTTGACATTGATGTTCTTGAGGTTGTTCTCTTGGGCCCCTTTAACCTCAATGCAATTAGACATCTTCACTTTATGGCGCATCTGGGGCAATTCGATGCGTTTTGCACCGCTGAGATACTGGCCGGTCAGCGAGCGCTGGCATCTGCAAATGTCGGCCAGCTTGCCGGTTGCGACGACTTCGCCGCCGTGCGCGCCTGCCGCCGGGCCGATATCGATGATGTAATCGGCGGCGGCAATGACATCATCATCATGCTCAACGACGAGGACGGTATTGCCGATGTCGCGAAGCTTCTTGAGGATTTCCAGAAGGCGGTCGTTGTCGCGGCGATGCAGGCCGATCGTCGGCTCGTCCAGCACGTAACAGCAGCCGACTAAACCACTTCCAACCTGCGTGGCCAGGCGAATGCGCTGCGCTTCGCCGCCGGAAAGCGTGCGGCTGGCGCGGTCCAGCGTGAGATAACCAAGCCCAACATCCAGCATGAATTCCAGGCGTGAGCGTATCTCTTTGAGCGGCTGGGCGGCGATCACCGTCTTTTCTTCATCCAGGTTCAAATTGCCGAAGAACTCCTGGGCCTGTTCGATGCTCAGGCTGGTCACCTCGTTAATGCTTTTGCCATTGATGGTTACAGAGGAGGCCTCGGGTTTAAGACGCGTGCCGCCGCAAGCCTTGCACGGCTGTTCGGATAAATAGCTATGCAGGCGGGCCTTCACGAATTCGCTGGTTGTGTTTTTCCAACGGTAAAGAAGATTTGGGATCACGCCATCGAAGCTGCTTCCATACTGAGACTCATCTTCCTCTGTGGTGCCGTAAAGCAAGATGCGGCGGATATTGGCGGGGATCTCGTCGTAAGGGGCTGATTTATCAATGCCGAAATTCCGGCAGAAACGCTTGATCAGGCGGTTGTAATAGATGTTCATGCGCTTGCCGCCCTTGCGCCAAGCCTCGATTGCGCCGCTATCCAGCGAAATGCCCTTATCCGGAACGATCAGGTCCGTGTCGAACTCTAATATTGTACCGAGTCCATCGCAGGATGGGCAGGCGCCGTAAGGGCTGTTAAAGCTGAACAGGCGGGGTGAAAGCTCCGCCAGCGAGGCCTCCGGGTGCTCGGTGCAGGCATATTTTTCGCTGTAAACTACGTCCAGCCAGGCTCCCTCGCCGCCATTGGTCTTCTGGGCGTCCGGTTCCTGGAACATCACGGTGACAATGCCATTGCCGATCTTGAGGGCTGTTTCAATGGAATCGGCCAGACGAACGCGGATACTGTCCTTGAGAATGAGCCGATCGACCACAGCGGCGATGTCGTGCTTGCGGTTCTTATCGAGCGAAGGCAGGTTCTTGATATCGTAGATCTGCCCATCCACGCGGATGCGGACGAAGCCATCCCGCTGGATATGAGCAAAGACCTCCTTATGCTCGCCTTTTTGGCCGCGAATCAGGGGTGCACAGACCTGGATGCGTGTGCCTTCGGGCCGTGAAAGAATAGAGTTAACGATCACGGTGGTGTGCTGGCTGGTAATCTCGCGGCCGCAGATCCAGCAGTGCGGCGTTCCGGCACGGGCATATAGCAGACGGCAGAAGTCGTAGATTTCCGTGGTTGTCGCCACAGTTGAGCGCGGGTTGCTGGATGCGCTTCGCTGCTCGATGGCGATGGTTGGCGGAAGTCCTTCTATATGCTCGACTTGCGGCTTTTGCATCTGCTCCAGGAACTGGCGGGCGTAGGCGCTGAGAGACTCGACATACTTGCGCTGGCCCTCGGCATAAATGGTATCGAAGGCAAGCGAACTCTTCCCCGAGCCGCTTAGACCCGTAACGACCACGAGCTTGTCACGGGGGACATCGACGTCGATGTTCTTGAGGTTGTGCTCGCAGGCGCCGGTGACGCGTATGACTTTTTGCTCACTCACAGATTACCCGTAAATATAACCGCTATAAGTACTTGCATTTTCAATAGGAAAACAATCTAATAAGTCTATCACATACGAGGCAAAAAGTAAATGGTGCGTGGTTGGAAACCTCAGTTTACACGATTGTACAGATTGTTGATAGTTCAAATCGAGGGCTTAAAATGGGGTTTTTACTAATGAAAGCGATGGTTTTGGAGTGGTGCAGGACAGGATGAAGTCAAAGATCGCATGTAACTGGAATGTGATGCCGGCAGAAGCGAGGGCCATTCAGACCGAGCTGATGGGGCTGGTTAGCCTAGCGCCGATGCCGAAGCCGCCGCGGCTGACATGCGGGCTGGACTGTTCCATAAGTGCTGATAAAAAGCGGATTTACGCAGCGGCGGTGGTGTTTACGTTTCCGGAGCTGGAGCTTGTGGAAGAGGCTGGGGCGGTCCTTCCCGTGACCTTCCCCTACGTGCCGGGGCTGTTATCATTTCGGGAAATACCCGTGTGCATGGAGGCGGTAGGGAAACTCAAGCGTAAGCCGGACCTGTATCTTATTGATGGACAAGGGTTTGCGCACCCGCGCCGGGTGGGGATCGCCAGCCATATCGGGCTGTGCCTGGGCAGGCCGACGGTTGGATGCGCCAAGAGCCGCCTGATCGGAACGTATGAAGAGCCGGGGCCTGTAAAGGGTGATTACAGCAGGCTTTACGACAAGGACGAGCAGATTGGGGCGGTGGTGCGGACCCGGGACGGAATCAAGCCGCTGTTCATCTCGCCGGGACATCTGTGCTCGTTTGAGGACGCGATCCGCCTGACCTTGGCGCACACAACCCTTTACCGCGTTCCCGAGCCGACGCGAATCGCGCACCAGAAAGTCGGAATACTCAAGCACCACGAATTAACACGAAAAAACACTAAGATTTGAAGAGTGCATGAGGTAAACTGGTTGGTGTTGTTTGCGCATTCGATAACCTTATCAAGAGGAGAAGACATGGATCAGTTTCTTGAGGCGGCGATCGAGGAGGCACGGAAGGGGTTGGCGCAGGGCGGGATCCCGATCGGCTCGGTGCTGGTGATCGACGGTCGGATTGTTGGACGCGGGCACAACCGGCGGGTACAGAAGGGAAGCGCGATATTGCACGCGGAGATGGATTGCCTGGAGAACGCCGGAAGACTGAAGGCGGCGGACTACCGGCGGGCGACGCTGTACTCGACGCTGTCGCCGTGCGATATGTGCAGCGGAGCCGTGCTGCTCTACGGGATCCCCAAGGTGGTGATCGGGGAGAACCGCACGTTCCGCGGGCCGGAGGATTATGTGCGGTCGCGCGGCGTGGAGCTGGTGATCGTTGATGATGCACAATGCCGCCGACTGATGGAGGAGTTTATTAAAAAGTCGCCGGAATTGTGGAACGAAGACATAGGCACGGATTGACGATTGACGATTGATGATTGACGATGGACGATTTGAAGTTTCAATTTTCCATTTTCAATTTTCGATGTGTTTTTGCCACAGAGTTCACAGAGGGCTCAGAGGTAAAAAGACTTAGGCACGGATTAATACTGATTAACTTACTCAAACTGACCGATTGAAAGATTTTTGATGATAGCAGTGATTCAACAAAAACAGCCTCAAATGCCGATAAGTCTTGTGTTGAGCATTACTTATTCGCACGGAGGCTGCATGATTACTATCGGCAAAATTCCTCAA
>JAJFTK010000030.1 GCA_021372945.1 Planctomycetaceae bacterium
AAATTCTTCAGGTTTTAGGCGTCATGCTTTTTGAAAAAACACCCATCAAAAGCATGTTTTCTGCGAGTTTAATCGACTTTTCAAAGAGCGAGTTATATAACCAATTGTTATTATTCAACTTATAACGGGACAGTACTGATCAAAAATCAAAAAGCAAATATGAGGAATCGCCTTCGGCGATGCTGAAGAATTGTTTTTCAGCCCTGCCGAAGGCAGGTTCCATCATTTTTATCTTTTATTTTTACTATTTGATATCCGTATCGCGTAGCCGTTCAAGAATATCGCAATCACGGCCTTATCCGCCCTGGCATCGATTGCGATCCGCTCAACCTGCTCATCGGTGAGCCGCTCGGCATTGGTCCGTTCCGCCGCCGTCATGATCGCCACCGCCCGCGCCATCTGTTCATATTCATCCCGCGACGGGCTCGACAGCATCGCCAACTCGCTCTTGCCGTCCATCCCCGCAAACTGCTTTCGGATCCGCTGCCCATAGGCATCATCAACAAATGGCTCCAGCGTCCGCAGGTACTCTTCGATCGTCATGGTACCGCCGGCTTCCAGCCGGCATTAAATCCTGTAAATCCGGTTAATCCCGTCAAAAGAATTTATCTCTTCCTTCGCGGCTGGCGTTTCCGCTTGCTGCGCTGTTTGACTTTTTTCATGCTGCTCATCGCGCTGAACATATCCGTCTTGCCGCTGAGCATGTTTTTCATGGCGTTCATTCCGCCCGCTCCCGCGCCGCCGGCCATCATCCGCATCATCTCGCGGCTGCGTTTGAACGTCTTGATCAGCCCCGCCACATCCTGCACGTCTCGCCCGCTACCGCGTGCGATCCTGCGCCGTCGCGACGAATCGATCAAATCCGGGTCCGTCCGCTCATCCTTGGTCATCGAATGCACGATGCCCTCGATCTTGTTGATCTCGCGGTCGTCAAAATCCATATTCGCCAGCCCGCCCATCCCCGGCAGCATCTTCAGCAGGCTCCCAAATCCGCCCATCTTTCGTACCGACTGCATCTGCTTGAGGAAGTCGTCAAACCCGAATGTCCCCTTGGCCATCTTGACCTGCAGCTTCTGGGCCTGCTCGGCGTCAAACTGCTCCTGGGCCTTTTCCACAAGGCTCACCACGTCGCCCATGCCCAAAATGCGTCCGGCCATCCGGTCTGGGTGGAATGCCTCGAGCTTATCCAGCTTTTCGCCCACGCCGATGAACTTGATGGGCTTTCCGGTCACGGCTTTCACCGACAGCGCCGCGCCGCCGCGGGCATCGCCATCCAGCTTGGTCAGGATCACGCCGTCGAGTTCCAGCCGTTCGTTAAACTCCTTAGCCGAGTTCACCGCGTCCTGGCCGGTCATCGCATCACATACCAGGTAGATCTGCTGCGGCGTGACCGCTTTGGCCACCGCCGCGATCTCATTCATCATCTCTTCATCGATATGCAGCCGGCCGGCCGTATCCAGGATCGCCGCGTCATAGCCGTGTTCTTTGGCGTACTTGACGCCATTTTTGGCCACGCGCACGGCATCCTTAACGCCATCCTCCTTGTAGACCTCGACGCCCACCTGCTCGCCGAGCAAGCAAAGCTGCTCGATTGCCGCCGGCCTCTGCAGGTCATCGGCGATCATCATCACGCGCTTCTTATCCTTCTCGATGACCAGCTTGGCCAGCTTGGCCGCGGTCGTCGTCTTGCCCGAGCCCTGCAGGCCGGCCATCATTATGACCGTCGGTCCCGGCGAGACATAATAGATCTTCGGGTCCACCGGCCCCATCAGCCGCGTCAACTCGTCATTGACGATCTTGACCATCACCTGGCCGGGATGCAGGCTCTTGATGACCTCGGCCCCCATCGCTGCCTGCTGGACGTCCTTCACGAACTGCTTGACGACGTTGTAGTTGACGTCCGCTTCGAGCAGGGCCTTGCGCACCTCGCGCATCGCCTCCGAAACGTTGGCCTCAGTGATCCGCCCGCGTCCCGTCAGCGACCGAAACACGCCATTAAATTTTTCCGTTAACGCCTCAAACATATTTGTATCACGGGCATCTTGCCCGTATTATTTCACTATCCTGTTAATCCTGTTAATCCTGTCAAAAAACCTTTAATCTTGTCAAGCCGAATATTCCCAACAGGCGCGCACTATCCCTGTGGAAAACGAAGAATTGTAGTCCAAACCCCCATCTATTTCAAGCCCGAAATGCCTCTTTCAGCATTGATTTCTTTAAAAAGCAGCCATAAAGGAGGAAAATAATATCCGCAATACCACGTTCAATCCAAAACTAGTACCCTGTAAATCATGTCAAAAAACTCTTATTTCTTTGATGCAACGCCAAATTGCACGTTCTTTTCCTGGATGTTCTCCGCGTTCTTAACGTCTCTTGCCGCCTTGCTGACTGTATTGACCTTGACATTTTCCAGGAAGATATCCCGCACCGGTTCTTCCGCCTCTCCATGGATCCAGATGAAGTACTCGCCTTATCGACTGTGACATTCTCGATTTGAATATTCCTGATCTTTGTCAGCCGCCGCTCATACGTCGGCACCAAGTCCCGCCACCGGTACAGTACATCCGTGTCGATCACCAGCACCGCCTTGGCCTCCTTCGTTCCGGCGAACTTCACATTGTCCACATAAATATTCTCGACAAACCCGCCCCGACGGTGATTCCACGTCCCTTTGAGCGATTCCCCACCCAACGAACTTTATCGGATCGCCAAAAAAGCCCCATGTTTCGATAACACTGGGGCCAGACACTTTGCGGCATTCTGTGACGATGCCATAACGCCTCTCTTTCCGGAAAGAATTAAGAGATCGGAAAATCTTTCAGCTTAGTCCAATGTTCTTTGTTTATTCCTTCTCATCCGTCGCAAGCCAGTCGGAATCTGGGTCATCAGATCTGAATACCCATTGCTCGGGAGAAAATTCATCATCGCTGTCCGGATCACCTTCCAAATCGTGATGAACTAAACGGATGCTCCTCTCGGCGATTAAAGTTCCAATTCTTATGAAAGCAAGCTCGATTATTTCTTGCCATACCAATGCTTCTTCGGCCCTGTTTGCTTCACTAATTAGAGCATAATACATCCGGGTGAGAGAGCCCAACGCTGCATCGTCGCCAGATTTCATCGGGCAGTTGCCGTCCTGCCACCCGAGATTAAGATTCATCGTTTCTTGTATTTTAAGCATGATCTCATTATCTACACACTCTGCATGGAAAGATTCTCTTGTTCCGCGAATATCTGGGTATCTTGCATTATTGCTGCTCTGCATATTCTGTTCCTTCAAGCTAAAGTACTCATCAATAGCATCGTTCCATGCTGCTAAGTCCGAATCATTGATCAAATGCTGATTACTTTCTGTAACTAGAAGTCCATTGGTTTTTCTAAAAGCGTAAATGATCTCCTCACGAACGCCAGCTGTTCTCATGGCTTTAATGACTTCATCTACTTGCTCTTGAGGACTTGGAAGCGGTTGTCCAATTTTTTCGGCCATTTCTGCCAAAGTCATTTCGGCTGGCGGTTCAACCCCATACATCAGTTTAAACGTACGCCCGAATTGTGCAAGGAAATCGCCAATTTCATTAGGAAGAAGCACTTCTCTATGGAGCACGTTACCGGCGTCGTCCTTTATTGAAAAACTGTGTTGGCCCCTATCTTTATTGTGAAACTGGTGAAAATGCACATTTCCTTTTTTCTTCTTCTTTTTTTTGGCCACTTCGTCTTTCTCCCGAAATCCCCTAACTCAGTGTTTTACGTTTCTCGATTTTAATCCTTGTATCTGTGGAATCAATTTATTTCAGCCGCGGGATCGCATCCTCAAGCCAGCGGAGTTCGATGTACTTGACCTTATCCTGCACCTGCAGGCTGTTGTCATAGCTGATGAACGTCTCATACAGCCGCGTCAGTTTGACCTTATCGTCCGCCTCCAGGTAAACTGCCGCCTGGCCCCACGCTGCCCCCCAATAGATCATCGTGCCGTCTTTGATATTGAGTATAATAGCCGGCTCCGAACGGCTCTTGCGCGCCGCGAAATTGCTCACATCAATGCTCTCCACTTCGCTCAGCAGCGGCTTTTCGATCTTTTCCTTATTCAAAAAATACAGGTCCATCTTATTGAGCAGGTCCAGCAGCTCGATTGCGGCCTTGGCGTCCTCCGCGTTCCACACCAGCCCGTCTTCCGGGATCTGTATCGACGCCAGCCCCTTGATCTCGGGGATCGCGATCGCCGTCAAAGGCAAGTACTCAAGCACCCGCATCTTAGCATCCAGATACACCTTTCGCTCGCGCTTTCCCTGCACCCAGCCCACCGGCCGCCGGTAGTCCGCCTTCACCTCCAGGTATTCCGGTGTAGTCTGCGCCCGCACGTTCTCCAGCCATGAAAACCCGCTCAAGCGCTCGGCAACCAGTTCCGCCGAGCGCTCATCTAACGGAAATCGTTCGCCTCCGGCACTCTTCACAATTGCGTCGCGCAACTCCTGGTTTAGCCAAGGCGGGCGAGCGATCAGTTTCAGCGACCCGTCCGGCCGTTCCTTGGCCGCTCGCGCTTTTGTGTGCCGGTCCAGGTAGATCATCCCGACCGCGCCGGCGGCGACCAGGCACGTCAAAAAAGCGATCACCAGCACCACCTTCAGCGCCGTCATCCACGAGGACTTAACGCGGCTCTTGCGCGGCTTTTTCTTCTTCGCGAAAAACTTGGCGATCAAACTCTGACTGTCTTTCTTCTTCTTACTCATATTTGGTGTTCATTCGTGTTCATTCGCGGTTAAAGCTATTCCACGCCGCTTCGACGATCTGCCTGCACAGCACGGACTTGGCGATGCCCGCCTTGGCCGCCGCCATCGGCAGCAGCGAATGGCTCGTAAACCCCGGCAGCGTATTGATCTCCAGCACATACGGCGTGCCGTCCGCGGCCAATATAAAATCCACGCGGCTCAAATGGCGGCACCCAAGCGTCTGGAAGCATCGCACCGCAAGCTCCTGCGCCCGCGACTCTGCATTTTTATCCACCGTATCAAACAGGTACTCCGTACTGTCGCTGATATACTTGGCCTGGTAATCGTAGAACGCGGCCTTGCTGCGTATCTCAATGAGCGGCAGCGGTCGGCCATTCAAGATCCCAACCGTGATCTCGCGCCCGGCGATAAACTCCTCGATCATGCAGTCGCCGTATGTTTTCATGCAGCGCACCGCGCTGGCGGCCGTCTGCGCCGGCTCGCTGGTGATCTCCACGCCCACGCTGCTTCCCTGCCGCAAAGGCTTAACCACCATCTTCCGCGGCGAACCATTCAGCCGATGGACCAAGTCCTTCTCAGTATCATTTGCATTCACGATCAGATGCCGCACCACCGGTACGCCCGCCGCCGCGAACGCCTCCTTGCTCAGCCGCTTATCGAATGCCTTGCGGCTGGCCTCGCTGCCCGAGCCGGTAAAGCACAGATTGCGTTCCTCCAATATTTTCTGAAGCTGTCCATCCTCGCCAAACTGGCCGTGCAATATCAAAAAGAACACATCGACCGACTTGTCATCCAATATCGACCTATCCTCCGGCGTGAAATCGACCAGCACGGTCTCCAGCCCCGCCTCACGCAGCGCATCATACACGGTCCGCCCGCTCTTGAGGCTTACCTGGCGCTCAGACCCGATTCCCCCCGACAACACCGCCACTTTTATTGGTTTCTGCACTTTGCAGTCTCTTTATAAGTTGTGTCCATTCGCGTTCATTCGTGATTGGGTCACCAAATCTCGAGTTCCAGTTCCAACTCCACATCGAATGTTTCTTTGACGCGGGTCCGGATCATGTCGATGAGCTGCTTGACATCGCTGCTCGTACAGCCCGTCTCGGTCACGATGAAGTTCGCGTGCTTTTGGCTCACGGTCGCGCCGCCAATTTGCGAACCCTTCAGGCCCGCCCGATCGATCAGCGCGCCGGCGCTCATGCCGCGCGGATTCTTGAACACGCATCCGGCGTTGCGCGTATGCAGCGGCTGCGAGTTCTTCTTGCTGATCCAAATTTCCTTGACGGTCTTCAGGATCGCGTTCGAGTCCGCCTCCGCCAGTTCCATCGTCGCGCCCAGGATCAGCGGCGCGGTGATATTCGTCGAGCGGTAATCGAACACCAGTTCCGGCTTTTCTTTCTCGAACACGTTGCCCGTCTTATCCATCAGTGTCACACTTACCACGCTCGAGCCGATATCGCCGAAGCTTCCGCCGGCGTTCATCTTCACCGCGCCCCCGACCGACCCTGGTATCCCCGTCAGCGCTTCCAGGCCGCTCAGGCCCTTGCGGACCGCCTCCAGCGTCATCTTGTTGAGGTTCACGCCGGCGCCCGCCGTCAGTACCGCCCCCTTAAACTCATAATTGCAGAACGCTTCCGAGTCCAGCCGGATCACCGCCCCGCGCACCCCCTCATCGCTGATGAGCAGGTTCGATCCAAACCCCAGCACGTACATCGCCATGCCGTTCTCTTCGCAGCGCCGCACGATCTCGCCAAGCTGCTCGCACGTCTTGGGCTGGATCAAATAATCCGCATTGCCGCCCAGCTTGTACCACGTAAAATCCGCCAGCGGGCAGTTTTCTTTAATGACGTTCTCGAAACCACTGAATATACTCATCGGCTACCTTCCAAATCGTTCCGGCCCCCATGGTCACCACCAGGTCGCCGGCCGTCACATTATTTTTCAAATACTCCAGTATTCCCGCGAAATCGTGAATGAACAGGGCCTTGCTCTGGTGCTGGCCAATCCGCTCCACTAATACTTCGGCATTCACAGTGCTTTTGCTTTCGGCTGTATCCCGCACAAAATAGATCTCCGGCACGATCGTCAAGTCCGCCAGCTTAAAGCTTTCCGCGAAATCATCAAGCAAAAACCGCGTTCGGCTGTACTGGTGCGGCTGAAAGATGCACCACAGCCGCTTCGGATTGTATTTCTGCCGGATCGCCCGCAGCGACGCCCGAATCTCCGTCGGATGGTGAGCATAATCATCCAGAATCGTGATCCCGTCGATCTTGGCCTTCAGCATCAATCGCCGGTCGATGCCCGTAAAATCCCCGATGTGCTTAAAGATCGTCTCATGCCCCAGCCCCGCCGCGTTTGCCGCCGCGATGACCGCCAGCGCATTCATCACGTTGTGCTCCCCCGGCAGCGAGATATGCACTCGCCCAAGCTTCGCCTCCCGCAGGTACACATCGAACGCGTACGTGCCCTCCACCACCTCCAGCCCCCCCGCCGTATAATCGCACCCTGGCTCCGTCCCAAACGTCACAACGTGAGAAACTCTCCCCCTTTCCAGGGGGGAGTCCGGCGCAGCCGGGAGGGGGTATATTCCCTCATTTGCAGATTCTTGGGTTCCCGAGTTCTTGAGTTCTTGAGTTCTTGATGTTACACGCCGGATCACCCGCGCGCAATTCTTATCCTGTCCGTTCGTGACCAGCGTCCCGCCCGGTTTAACCTGCGACGCGAAATCTCCAAACGCCGCCACGATCTCGTCCTCATCGCGGTAATAGTCCAAGTGGTCTTGCTCGATATTGAGAATGATAGCGGTTTTGGAATGCAGATTCAAAAAGCTGCGGTCATATTCGCAGGCCTCCGCCACAAAATGCGTCCCATTGCCCACACCGCTCGAGCCCCCAAGCTGCGGGATGTCCGCCCCCACGATGAAATTCGGCTTTTTGCCCGCCTCGCGCAAGACAAAGCTCAGCCAGGCGCTGGTCGTGCTTTTGCCGTGCGTACCCGCCACCGCGATCCCGTCAAACTGGTCGAACAATATCCCCAGCATCTCGGCATATTTGCGTATCTTGACGCCCAGTTCGGAGGCCCTGGCCAGCTCCGGGTTGCTGGCGGTAATGGCCGCGCTGATGACCACCTCATCCACTTCCGGCGAGATATTCTCCGGCCGATGCCCAACGAACACCTGCGCCCCAAGCCGCCGCAGTTCCCCGATCATCGCCCCATCCGACATGTCCGACCCGCTGACCGTCGCCCCATGCCGCATCAGCATCTTCGCAAGCCCGCTGGTCCCAATCCCCCCAATCCCAATAAAGTGATATTTCTTCCCTGAAATACGGTTCATCTAGCATTCCTTTGTTAAAATGGATAATCCACTTATAATCGCCCATTTGCCCGCGTTCAAGTTTAAAAGCCCCACTCTGGCTCAATCTGCAATCTACGATTTACAATTTAACTTCTCTGGCGTAATCTGTGCGACGATGTGAACCCTGGAAAGGAGTATCGCTATGAAGCTAATGGCAAGTCTGTTTCTTCTGCAGGCGTGCTGCGCTGCTGCCGCCGGACAATACAAGACCGAAATCCGCGTTGCCCTCGATGGCAGCGGCGACTTCGCGACCATCCAGGAGGCGATCGACAACGCCAAATCGTTTCCCGATGAGAGGATCACCATCTCGATCGCAGCCGGCATGTACAAGGAAAAGGTCACTGTTCATTCCTGGAACAGCCGATTGACCCTCAAGGCCCAAGCCCCCGGCCAGGTGACGATCTCCTGGAACGATTATTTCGACAAGATCAAACGCGGCCCCAACAGCACCTTCCACACCGCGACCCTGCTTGTCCAGGGCGACGACTTCCGGGCGATCAACCTGATCATCGAAAACACCGCCGGGCCCGTTGGCCAGGCGATCGCGGTCGCGGCGGAGGCCGATCGCTGCGAGTTTGAAAACTGCCGCATGCTCGGCAATCAGGATACGCTCTACGCCGACGGCGCCAACAGCCGCCAGCGCTACAAAGACTGCACCATCGAAGGCACGACCGACTTCATCTTTGGCGGCGCGACCGCGCTGTTTGAAAACTGCACGATCCACAGCAAATCCAACTCCTACATCACCGCCGCAAGCACGCCGCAAGGCCGGCCATACGGCTTTGTCTTTCTTAACTGCAAACTCACCGCCGCCGAAGGCGTCAACGCCGTCTATCTGGGCCGGCCGTGGCGCAGCTTCGCCAAGACCGTCTTTGTCAAATGCGACATGGGCCCTCATATTCGGCCCGAAGGCTGGCACAACTGGAACGCCCCCGAACGAGAAAGCACCGTCTTTTATGCTGAATGCGCAAACACGGGCCCCGGCTCAAACACCGCCAAGCGCGTCCCCTGGGCCAAACTCCTCCCCGATTCGGCAGCAGATGACTATTCCCCCGCCCACGTCCTGAAGCCCTTCCCTCTGCCCGAATGGTAACAGGTACCGCCGCATGATATTACACATTACATCTCGAGAAGATTGGAACAAAGCATTGAATGCGGGCCAGTATTGCCCCGAGTCGCTGCGTACTGAGGGGTACATCCATTGCTCAAAACCGTCGCAGGTGGTGGAAGTCGCCAATTTCCTGTTCAAAGGACAAACGGGCCTGGTCCTCTTGGTGATCGATCCCGCAAAACTTAACTCCCGAGTAAAATGGGAATGCAGCCAAGGCTCCGCCCTGTACCCGCATCTATACGGCCCGCTGAATCTGACCGCCGTAAAAGCTGTCCTGGATTTCCCGCCTTGAGAAGATGGAACCTTCACGCTCAACTTCGCTGATTTCGAATAAACTCATCACTGATCAACTGGGTAGCGTCACAAAAGACACTCCGCCTGCAAAGAGGGAGTCTCGGCTTCACGTTGAGGACGTAGTTATCTCTTTGTTGATTGTACACTATCATATTTCTCACGAACTCCCTTAAGAAACTCGTATCCTCTCGATTGGTACAGATTACAGATTGCCTTGCCTATGTCCTGCTGGCCTCTTTCAAACAATTCTGAAATAATTTCTTGAATGTCCTTTTCTTGAAACTCGGGATACAGCCCCTTCTCAACGATGTAGTAGTATATCTCAGCCACTTGTTTTGGCACAGTAGCGACATATTTCAACAATGATCCAACTAACAAGTGAGTGTCCCAGCTATTATGAATGTAATCCACAGAAAACTTGAGCCACGACGCAATCTCATCATCAAGTCTGTCTACAAGATCAAGCCACAAAGCTAGATTCCGAATTCCTTCTGCGTACTTTGAACGGTCTGTTTTGTTGTTCAACAAATTGTACACCGTTCTCCATAACGAGATAATCTTGGGAGCAAGGTTTCTTTGTATTTTTGGGTCAAATGTATGAAAATAATGGACAATTTCGCAAATTATGTCATTGTTTTCCTTTCTCAACAGCTTCTCAATGAGGCTCTGCCGATTACCAAGTTCTTCTTCACCGTTTAAATAGCCGAGACAAATATGCTGTATCAAGTGTTTTGAATCGGCTTGGACCTGAAGTCCTTTGTCGTAATGCCCATTAGTTTTCAAAAGCAGATAAATCTCTTTGTATCGTTTTCCTCCTGTCAAGTAACCATCGAAAGCGCTCTTCCAATGTTCGTCTTTTTCTTTTGGAAGTATTCTATTAATGTTACTGTCTACCCATTCTTGATCTAAGTATCGCAGTTGCGGCAAAAACAAGCCTACACAAAAAGAAAAACTCAGAGATGGATTACTTGTCTTGTCCAGCCCATCCTCGAAATAGTCTCTAATTTCTGTTTCCCACTTTGTACCAGCTTTCGGTTGCAGAGTTTTGGCATAAAATAAAGCATACGTGACAATAACCCGAAACACGCAATAGTTGATTGAATTTAATCCGTCACCTAAGGGCTGGTGCTCGTCCCAAGTCGTATTTCTGATCTCCCGTGCGAGTAGTAGAATCAAATCTTTAGCCTGCGGTAACAAGGTTCTGTCAAAAGTGTTATTCTCTTTCCCCATTCCCGCAATCAACAAATGCGAAATGGCGTCAACAAACGCTCGTCTGTAGTCATAACTTTCCCCCGAAATTTTTCGCGTCCAAAATTCCGACTCATTCACGATCGCGAGGCAAAACTCAAATGCTTGATCCCAAGAGAATATTTTTCCGCTCTCCCAAGCATTTTTAAAGCCTTGCAGTAAGGCTAATTTATCCCCATTTCTCCTAAGTTGAAGGAAACTCTTTAGGTTAGAGGCAAATTTATCTGGATATTCCGAGACAATCTGACGAAAGCTATATGCTAAATCTTCTTCTCTCGGTTTCCGCCAACCGACTTCAAATTTATAATCATTAAGCCAAGCTATTTGCTCGTTACAGGTTTTTGAAATGAACTCATTTTTATCAAGAACTTCTTCGTAGCCTGACCACGATTCGCTCCAACCAAGCCAACCCGGATGCTCCGGTTCGGCTGGACATATTTTGTCATACCTAGAATATAGCTGCGTAACCGACTCATTCTGCTTGTGTTTATCACTTCTGACTAATGGCAAAAGCCAAACCTTCTTTCGATACGCATCCTTTAGTTGGTTTGAACCCTTAACCTTTATACCTTCTACCCACTGCAGATATCGATGTACTTCATTATCTGAAAAAGCGTGATTGTGTATTTCAATTAAGTTACTCAAACTGACCGATTGAAAGATTTTTGATGATAGCAGTGATTCAACAAAAACAGCCTCAAATGCCGATAAGTCTTGTGTTGAGCATTACTTATTCGCACGGAGGCTGCATGATTACTATCGGCAAAATTCCTCAA
>JAJFTK010000031.1 GCA_021372945.1 Planctomycetaceae bacterium
ACGAAATACTCCAAATCATCAGCATCCTGCTTTTCGAGAAAACCACGCTAAAACAAGCACTTACAGGATATGACTATGATTTTAAAGAGCAGCAAAACTGTAACCAACTGTCCTTATTCGACTTATAATGGGACAGTACTGGTTTACGTTAACAAATCACATTGTTTTGAGAAGAAGACATGATCAGCCAGGCAAGCATTTCACTGTTGGTGTGTATCGCTGCATTATCCGTACCCGAACCCGCGAAGGTCGTGACCGTGCCGGAGGACCCGGACCCGGCCTATACGAAGGTTCTTGCGGAACGAGCACAGAAGATCGTTGACACGCTGGGCATCGAAGATGGTGCGGCCGCAGCGCAGGTTCGCGATCTGATCGCGGATCAATACCGAAGCCTGAGCGTACTGCACGATACGCGCGACACTCATATCAGGGCCGTTGAAGCCCTGGCCGGAGGCAAGCAAGGGGCTGAGCCGGCGGCCGAGGCGATGCAAGATTTAACGAATGCTTTGCAGGGTAGATTGCATGCTCAGTTTCTCAGGAAGCTGTCCGCCCTGCTGACTGCCGAACAGATCGACAAGGTCAAGGATGGCATGACTTACGGCTTGGTTCCGATTACGTATAATGGTTTTCTCGAAATGCTGCCGGAGCTGACGGCTGAGCAAAAGCAGACTATTCTGGCGTACCTGATCGAGGCGCGTGAGATCGCGATGGACGCCGGGTCTTCGAACGCCAAGCATGCGGTCTTCGGCAAGTACAAGGGCCGGATCAACAACTATCTGTCGGAGCAGGGCTATGACTTGAAGAAGGCCTCGGAAGCGCGTAATGCGAAGAACCAGGCGTCACAAGGGGTTGGAGCCCCTGCAGCACCGCGCTATAAAATCGGCGTTTGCGACTGGATGATCCTCAAGCGGCAAACGCTCGGCGCGTTCGGGCGAACCAGCGAGATCGGCGCGCAGGGCGTGGAGGTGGATATGGGCAGTCTCGGCCAGCGTGAGACGTTTGACAGCAAGCTCGCCGATTCGGCGGTGCGGGAGCAATTTCTCAACGAGGCGAAGAAGTTCAATCTGGAGATCTGCTCGATCGCCATGTCCGGCTTTTATGCCCAGTCCTTCGCCGAACGCCCTACTGTGCCGCGTATGATACAAGACTGCATTGACACGATGAAAGCCATGAACGTCAGGATCGCGTTTCTGCCGCTTGGGGTCATGTCCGACCTGACCAAACGTCCTGAACTGCGCCCGGCCGTCGTGGAACGCTTAAAGGCCGCCGGAGCACTGGCCGAAAAGGCCGGCGTTATCATCGGGATCGAGACCTCGCTCGATGCCGCCGGCGAGGTCAACCTTCTGGACGAGATCGGTTCGCCCGGCATCCGCATCTACTACAACTTCGCCAATGCCCTGCAAAACGGCCGCGACCTGTGCAGCGAGCTTGAGACGCTCGGCCCTGAGCGGATCTGCCAGATCCACTGTACCGATGAGGACGGCGTCTGGCTGGAGAACAATAAACGCCTCGACATGGTCAAGGTCAAGCAGACGCTTGATAAGATGGGATGGAGCGGCTGGCTTGTGCTTGAACGCTCGCGCAGCGCCGAACGCTCGCGCGATGTCATTTATAATTTCGGCGCTAACGCCCGATACGTGAAATCCATTTTCCAGACGTCTTAAAGCTTACTTCAGTGTACTTCTGTGATTTCCGTGGTAAAAAAAAGGCCGAACTGCTTTGGCAGCCCGGCCCTGGTGCATTGGTGCTTACGTTCCTGAGATGTCACGCCGTTACTGCTTCTCTCCTGTCTTCTTTTCGGAACGACTCCAGCGATTCGGGTTCGGCCACCTTGCGATACCCCAGTGCCTTAATGACCTCCAGCACCTCCGTCCACGTGGGGAACGGCCGCTGGTTGACGCGCTTGTATTGATCGATCGCGATGATGAACTCGAACTGCTCGTCGTTCATCTCACCTTCTTCCGCGATCCGCCGCTCTTCCGACCTTCGGTGCCCCGGGCCGCGCCTTCGGTCCAGTCCCACGCGCCGATCCACCATGCAGCGTCTTCGCTCCGTAAATGCTCTTCGTTCCTCGATCGTACCTTCTACCGTCTCTATTGCCTGCTCGTTTTCACTCATAAAAGTACCTGTGCTGATGTTAATGGTTTAATACAGCAAATCCTCATCGTCTTCGGGTTCGTCCCCGGACAACGGATCATAGTCGAGGTAATCGTCCTGGCTAAACGCCTGGTCAAAGAAATCATCATAGGCCGCCTGCTGCGAGATCAGCTTGTGCGCCTCATCCAGGCATTCCTCCGGCACACAGATCGCGATATCCGAAAACCCGCTCTCGGCCATTTCCGGCTGACGCTTCATTTGGGCGCTGATCTCGTTGCGCTCCAGGAGCTCTATGTATTCGCGTGCCAGGTCCGCATCTTCGGCAAACGCGACCGTTACGAAATGTTGCGTCGCCAGCCCTCTTCCGCTCTCTCTGTCTGTTTTTCGCGGCATTGTCGATCTCCGGTTCTTGCCCTTTTCCCGAACGCTACAAGCGTCGGGCAATGCCGTTACAATCGTCCAAACATTCGCCCGGATTAACTCCAAATGGCCAAAAGAATCAAAAATTCCTGCATGAAATCGTTCTGCACAGCCGCTGAAAATGCCGAGTTTTGCACTCTATTGCCCCTATCGATGCAAAATTTTGCATTTTTTAAGGATTTTTTTATTGCAATCCCGCAAATCTGCTTTCAAAATACCCTCAAATAGTGTTTTGGCCGGTGTACGGCTTGGTTTTATTGGAACTTTAACTTTTTCACACGGAGGTGCCGAATGGCAAAGAAAGCAGCAAAAAAGGCAAAAGGAAGCAAGCCCGTCGCTAAAGGCGGCAAGAAGGAAATGCTGGTCGTCGCCAGCAAAGTCAAGGCCTATGTCAAGAGCAAAGGCATGATGAGTTCTTCCGAATCCCTTGGTGCCTTGAACGATGCTGTCTATGGCATACTGGACAACGCGATCGTCAGAACCCAGGGCAATCGCCGCAGTACAGTCAAGCCGCAGGACCTGTAATCGTCTCAGGTTTGATCTGTTTGACAAAAGACCGTTCCCAAAGAGCGGTCTTTTTTTTCCAAACACTCCATACCCATTATGGGACCTTAATGGCGTTTTGCCGTTTTTTTAGAAAATTCGGCTATTTTATTAAAAATTTGTATAGACGTACTTTCTGCGCGCTCTTATAATTTAGTCCTTATTAGCGATAAACTTTTGCCCGAACTACAGGATAAACGGACTTTGACTGTGACGATAGGTTGAATGCAATGATTTGGGGCCTGCTATGAGAGTCTTTATGCTCGGCTGGGAGTTCCCTCCGTACATCAGCGGAGGACTGGGTACGGCTTGCCATGGCCTGACCAAAGCGATGAGTGAGATGGGAGTCGAGATCATCTTCGTGCTCCCGAAACCCGTCGATTCCAACATGTCCACGCATGTCAAAATGCTCAGCCCCCAGCAGTGCCGCCCTCGGAACAGAGAATCTTCCGGCAAAGCCTTCTCGCTGACGGACGTTGAAAAGGAATTCGCCAACGTTAGCTTCAGGACAATCGCCACGCCATTAACCCCTTATGGAACGCCCGAGTTCTACCAGAAGAAAATCGACGAGATCCGCAGGCAGAAGGCCGGACAGGTGCAGCAAACCCTGGACGAAACCCTTGGCGCCGCCCTTTCCGGCAAAGAAGCTTCCGCCCAGGCATGGATCCGCGCCAGTGAAACCGTCGCCTATGAATCCGACTCAAGCGGTCAGTACGGCGGCGATATGTACGCCGAAGTGCATCGCTATGCCGCCCATGCCGTGCGACTGGGCATGCAGGAGGATTTTGACGTCATCCACGCCCATGACTGGATGACCTACCCCGCCGGCATCGCCGTCGCCTCCGTCACCGGCAAGCCCCTGGTCGTACATGTGCACTCGACCGAATTCGACCGAAGCGGTGAGCACGTCAACCGAATGATCTACGACATCGAACGTCGCGGCATGCACGCCGCCGACCGCATCATCGCCGTCAGCTATCTGACCCGCAACATCATCATCAGCCGTTACGGCATCTTCGGCGACAAGGTCGAGGTCGTCTATAACGGCGTCGAGCAGAACGGCGAAAGCCGCGTCGCCTTCAACAAGGTCGGCATCCGCAACGATGAAAAGATCGTGCTCTTTTTGGGCCGCATCACCATGCAGAAAGGCCCCGAGTATTTCCTCATGGCCGCACGCAAGGTCCTCGAAGAGATCGACAATGTCAAATTCGTCATGGCCGGCACCGGCGACATGATGCACCGCATCATCGAAATGGCCGCCCAGATGGGCATCGGCCACAAGGTCCTCTTCACGGGTTTCCTGCACAGCAAGGATGTAGAGAAAGTTTACCAGATGGCCGACCTTTATGTCATGCCATCGGTCTCGGAACCCTTCGGCATCGCCCCGCTGGAGGCCCTCAATCATGATGTCCCGGTCCTCATCAGCAAACAAAGCGGTGTCTCCGAGGTATTGACTCACGTCCTCAAGGTCGATTTCTGGGATATTAACGAAATGGCCAACAAGATCATTGCCGTCTTGAAGTACCCGCCGCTGCAGCTCACTCTCCGCGAGCACGGCAACTTTGAAGTTCGGCGTCTGCGCTGGTCCGGCGCCGCCGAAAAATGTTTGAAAATTTACGAAGGAATGTTACAGCACGTTTGACGCGTTTTCCGATATAATGGAAAACTGAGAGATAAATTGAGGACCGTTTATGCCGTCTGTATGTTTTTACTTCCAGGTTCATCAGCCTTTTCGTCTGAGGCATTATACGGTTTTTGACCACACGCCCCGCTATTTCGACGAGTTCAAGAATGCCTCGATCTGCCGCAAGGTGGCCAACAAATGCTATCTGACCGCCAACCGCCTGCTGCTGGATGCCATCCGCCGCTACGAGGGCCGCTTCAGGATCGCCTACAGTCTTACCGGCATTATCCTGGAACAGTTTGAAAAATACTGCCCCGAGGTCATGAGCACCTTTGATGCCCTGGCCGAGACGGGATGCGTCGAGTTCCTGGGCGAAACCTACTACCACAGTCTCAGTTTTCTCTATTCGCCCGCCGAATTTATCGAGCAGATCCAGAAACACACCGAAACCATCCAGCGGCTCTATGGTCAGAGGCCCCGCGTCTTCCGCAATACCGAATTGATCTATAATAATACGCTGGCCGAGAGCATCGAGAAACTGGGCTCCTTCGACGGCATTATCACCGAAGGCGCCGACCATATCCTCGGTTATCGCAGCAGCAATTTCGTTTACCGCCCCGTCGGCTGCAGCCGGCTCAAGCTGCTGCTCAAGAACTATGCCCTAAGCGATGACATTGCCTTCCGTTTCGGCAACCGCACATGGCAGGAATACCCTCTCACCGCCGAAAAGTTCGCCTCGTGGATCAACCGTATCAATGGCAATGGCCAATGCGTCAATCTCTTCATGGATTATGAAACCTTTGGCGAGCACCAGTGGGAGGACACGGGCATTTTCTCCTTCATGTACCATCTGCCCGAGCACGTCCTTAAACACCCGGACAATAATTTCAAGACCCCCGGCGAACTGATCGATTCCTATGAGCCCGTCGATACCATTGATGTCCCGCATATCATCAGTTGGGCCGATACCGAACGCGATCTTTCCGCCTGGCTGGGCAACGCCATGCAGTCCAATGCCCTGCACGAGATCTACAAACTCGAAAAGCTCATCAAACAGACCCGCAATGACGAGCTGCTGGCCGATTGGCGAAAGCTGCAGACCTCGGATCATTTTTATTACATGTGCACCAAGTATTTTTCAGACGGCGACGTGCACAAGTATTTCAATCCGTACGAGTCGCCGTATGATTCCTACATCAACTTCATGAACGTGCTGACCAATTTGAAGGAACGCTGCAATCAGTCGTTCTACAGGGATGATAAACGCAGACTTAGTAAGATTTCATAACCGGGCGAAGACCGGATCGTGATAGGAATTTGAAGATGTTGACACGCAAAGGGGTGGACAGTGCCCCGCTTTCAGTCTCCGTTCAGGATAAATCGATCGATGCATTGCTCGAGCGCGAGTGGCTTTTGAGCAACACGCGCGGCGGATTTGCCTCCGGCACGGTGCTCGGCTGCAACACTCGCCGTTATCACAGTCTCCTGACCGGCACGCTTCAGCCGCCGGCCAATCGCATCGCGGCCCTTTCAAATTGCCTTGAAATCATGACCTGCCGCGGCCAGGACATCGACCTGAGCTGTTTTGAATTTGACCGCACCATTCACCCCAAGGGCTTCGAGCACCTGCTGGAGTTCCGCAAGGATTCCGGCGTGCATTTTGAATATAGTACCGATATCGCCAACCTGACCAAATCACTTTATCTGCTGCCGGATTCCGACATCATCGCCCTTGTGTATGATTTCACCGAGGTGTTCGAACCGTTCGACTTTTCCGTCCGCCCGTTCGCGGCGATCCGCGATTTTCACGCGCTGCAATCCTCCTCCAATCCGCTCCATGCGGTATGGAACGGCCGCGAACTGCACCTGGTCAATGATCACATCGCCGATACGCAGCTTATCCTCCGCTGTGACCCGATGGAGTGGAACCAGAACCCGCAGTGGTGGAATCGCTTCTTTTACCGCGTCGAGAAGGCTCGCGGTCAGGATTGCTTCGAGGATCTGTGGTCCGCCGGCCTCTACAAACGCCGTATCGAAGGCCCCGAACAAATCGTTCTCTGGGCCGGCCTCTTTGATCTGCACGAGCCGCTGGGCGCCTTGGAGGATATGGATCTTCAATCCGCGATCGATGCCATCGCCCTGCGTGAAAAGGATGCTCTGCGGGGTGTGGGCAATCCTGACCCCGTCAGCCGCAATCTGCTCATGGCCGCCGACCAGTTCATCATCGAACGCTCGATTGAGGACCATACCGCACCGTCGGTCCTGGCGGGCTTCCCCTGGTTTCTCGATTGGGGCCGCGACACCTTCATTGCGCTGGAAGGCCTCTGCCTTTGCAGCGGCCGCTATGAAGAGGCATGGGGCATCCTGAAAACCTTCGCCGGCGCCGTCAGCGAGGGCATGATCCCCAATCGCTTTGACGATTACGGCAGCGCCCCGCATTACAACAGCATCGATGCCTCGCTGTGGTTCGTCCATGCCGCCTTTCGCTACCTGGCCGCTACCGACAATCGCAGCGATTTCAATAAGGTCCTTCTTCCGGCGATCACCCGCATCATGGACGCCTATCGCAACGGCACGCGATTTGGCATTCACGCCGACTCCGACGGCTTAATTACGGGCGGCGATGTGCATACCCAACTCACGTGGATGGACGCCAAGTTCGGCGGCATCGCCTTCACGCCTCGCTACGGCAAGGCCGTCGAGATCAACGCGCTGTGGTACAGCAATCTTTGCTGCCTAAGCAACTTCTATAAGCATGAAAACAGCGAACAGGCCGAGTACTTCTCGCAATTGGCCGACCAGGTCCGCTACAGCTTCCGCCAGAACTTCTGGAACGAGCACATTGGCTTCCTGAACGATTGTATCCTTCCCGGCGAAAAAGCCGATACGACGCTGCGGCCCAACCAGGTCTTCGCCGTAAGCCTGCCCTATAGTCCGCTCACCTCCGACCAGCAGAAGAAGGTCATGGGCGTGCTCGAACGCGAACTGTTCACGCCCTACGGTCTTCGAACGCTCAATATTGCCGACCCCCGTTATAAGGGACGCTGCACGGGCCCGCAGGGTCAGCGTGACGCCGCCTATCACCAGGGTTCCGTATGGGCCTTTCTCATCGGACCCTTTGTTGAAGGCTATCTCCGCGTGCATAATTTCGACCCCACCGCCAAACGCCGCGCCCGCTCGTTCTTGTCTAAACTCATCGAGCACATGGATCGCGATGGATGCATCGGCACGATCTCCGAGATCTTCGACGGTGACCCGCCCCACCAGCCCCAGGGCGCCTACGCCCAGGCCTGGTCCGTCGCCGAGGTCCTCCGCAGTTGGCTCCTCTGTAAGGAATAGGAACGTAGCCGCCGCCGCATTCGGGTAAGATTTCAAGCTTTAGCTTGTTTGTTGCAGAGCTCAAGCTTCCAGCTTGAGAACCGGCCGTTATTTCCCCCGGCCCCGCCGCTCCATGAGGATGATGATCTTCTTGAACGCCTCCTCCGAGAGCTTCGCTTTGAGCATCTTCTTGATCTCGCCGATGCCCGTGCGCTGGGTGAGGTGCGTGATGATGACGACCTCGTTCTGCATGCGGTCCAGCAGCGGCGCAAATTCATCGATATGCATGTGTCGGCCGGCATCGGCCCGCTCGACGTGCTCATCTTCAAAGAAGGTGCACTCGGCGATCAGGATGCGGCTTTTGGCCACGTGCTCGATCTGCGAAAAGTCCACGTACGACGTATCGCCCAGGTAGCTGACGATCGGGACCTCGACCGGGTTCTCGACCTGTGTGCCCTGGCGCTTGAGCTTGACGATCTCCTGCGCGCCCAATCCAAAGTACTCAGGCTTGAGTTTTTTTCGCGTCTCGATGACCGAAAAGCCCACCGCCTGCCGCGTATGTCGGGTCGCAAAGACCCGTACGATCAAATTGGGCTTGAGCCGGTACTCATCGCCCGGCTGAACCCCAATCAACTTGGCCGGGATGCTGTTGCCGTCGAGCCTCCCCCAGGCGTCCAGGATCTGCTGGATGTGCCCCAGCAGGTTCGGCGGCGCAAGCACCGTCCCGGCAGGCAGACCCAAGAACTTGCGATGCGAAAGATAATAAGCGATCCCCGCCGCGTGATCCATGTGCCCGTGCGTCAGCAGCACGTGATTGATCGAGATAAGCTGGTTGGGCGCCTTGCCGATGTCAAAGCACACATCCAACTGCGGCATTCCGATCACGGTCTCCTCGCCCGCGACCGAATAGCCGCTGATCTCCAGGTCCCCAACCTTCAACTGTGCTAAAAAATGGCTCGGCATTTGTTATTTTGAATTTTCTGTTTTAGATTTTCAATTTATTTACTCAAACTGACCGATTGAAAGATTTTTGATGATAGCAGTGATTCAACAAAAACAGCCTCAAATGCCGATAAGTCTTGTGTTGAGCATTACTTATTCGCACGGAGGCTGCATGATTACTATCGGCAAAATTCCTCAA